>DOZG01000007.1:982-6070 GCA_003518125.1 Patescibacteria group bacterium | reverse complement strand
TCAGGAGATAGAAATAGAGGTTAGGGAGGATAAAGAGTTATGGGTAGATGCACCAGATGGTTTAGATATGTATAATCCTGCCTTTGAGATAGTAGATGCTGGTTTAATAACTGGCTTTATCACAGAATACGGTATATTAAAACACAACGAGATTGGTGATTTAGTTAGAAAAGAGTATCCTTGGCTTTTTGAACAAGAGCTTGATGGTAAATTAAATTAACAAAAGAAAAATATGGGACTGTACTTGAAATCCAAAGAACTAGATTTTGAAGGAGGAAAAGATTTATTTGTAGTTTTGAATAAAGATGATGCCGAAAAGATTGGTCTTAGTGATGGAGATACTGCCCTTTTGGGGTATAGAGATGTAGAGATGTATGTTCAGGTAATTATTACTGATGATAAAGTTAGGGTAGGTGAGATAGGTTTGTACGAAGAGTTGGTAGATGAAAGATTCGCTCCAGTAAATACAATGGTTTTCTTAGATATTCCTAAGCCTACTAAGGCATTAGATGCAATTAGGAAGAAAATGATGGGGGAGAAGCTTACAGAAGAAGAGTTGTTGTGTATTATGCAAGATATAGGTAGTAGGAAATTAAGGGAAACAGAGGTTGCTTTCTTTATTAGTACATTTTTTAACCCTGGATTTGAAGAAGATGAAATATATTGGATGACAAAAGGGATGGTTAATTCTGGTGAGGTATTGAACTTTAAGAATATTAGGAATAACAAGGATGTTATGGTTGATAAACACTCTATTGGTGGTACTGCAGGGAAAGGAATAACCCCTATACTTATTTCAATATTAGCGGCCAATGATTTAGTTTGTCCAAATACTTCAACTCGTGCAATTACATCTCCGGCTGGTACAAGTGATATTTTAGAAGTAGTGATGCCCGTAACAGTTTCAAAAGAGGATGTATATAGGGTGGTGAAAGAGACTGGTGCTTGTTTAATTTGGGGTGGTTCTTTGTACCTAGCTCCAGCTGATGATGAGATTATTAATGTAGAAAGATCCCTTAGGTTACAGGAGTTCCAAAAGGTCTTAGTGAGTATTGTTGCAAAAAAGGTAGCCATGGGTGCTACATATGTACTTATAGATCTTCCTTACGGTAAAAATACTAAATTGGATAGACCAGATGACTTAGAATTTCTTGAAAGGGAATTTAAAAAACTCTTTGCGAAGTTTGGAATCAAGTGCTTTATTCTTAAAAGGCAAATTAAAGGTCCTGATGGTAATGGTGTAGGGCCTGCGTTGGAGATAAGGGAGGCTCTAAGAGTTTTAGAACAAACGGATGATATGTCTGAAGATTTAGAGAGTACAGTGCTAGATATGGCTGAAATTCTACTTGAAGAGGTAGGAAAAGCTCAAAAGGGGCATGGTAGAGAGTTAGCTATTGAGACTTTGAGAAGTAAAAAAGCCTTGAAGAAATTCTGGGAGATTGCAATAAGTCAGGGTCAGAAGGAGATACTACTGTCACAGGATATAAAGGTGGGTAAATTTACTTATGAACTTAAATCACACAAGAGTGGTTGTATTAAAGAGATCCGTACAAGAAATATTGTAGATATAGCGAGATCTTTGGGAACTCCAAAGATTAAGACAGCAGGAATATTTTTTGAGAGAAATGTGGGTGATAGAGTAGAGAAGGGAGAGGTTATAGCTATTTTATATGCTGATAATGAGAATAGACTTAAACGGGGTAAAGATGCTATTGATATGGAAAGTCTGTTAAGAATTGAGTAAGTTTTTTTCTTTCTTTTTTCGTTTTCTTTTTATCTTCTTGATCAATATCCTTATTAGGAATAGTAAGGTTATTAATATTACTAAAACGATTAATATTGGTGCTACTACAGCCATAGACCTTCCTATACTACTCGCCTTAAAGAATTTGTTTAACCAATCACCGATATTGTCTTGAGATATTTCTTCAATAGGAGATATTTCTTCGTAAGTTTGGAGTGCATCGATATTTTCAATATCTTTCTCTTCAATAGCGTAAATAGAGATATTAAAAAGTAATTCATCAATGTTTTCTAAGGAGTCTGCTGAATAAATTTTAGTATTGGACAAGTCCTCACCATTAAAGGTTTCCCAAAGTATTCTGTCTATACTTTGTCCGATATCCATATTTTCGCTTTCTAAGGTTGGATCTATAGAAAGCCAACCGTAATCAGGAATCCATACCTGTACCCACTGATGTCTAACTTGTGTATCAGAAGTATGTGCTAAATCTTTTAGATTTGCATACCCTAATGCTGCTCTTGCAGCTATTCCTTGAGCTCTAAGTATTGTAATCATCGCATCTGCATACTCCATACACACTGCACCTCCTCCCTCCAAAGCCTCTTTCGCTCCAATCCTATCATTGCTAGAATCTGCCTTACTTTGATCATAATCTAATTTTTCATTGATGTATATATAATCTGCCCTTATCAAATCTAACAAGTGTGTTTTGTCTTGCTTTAAACTCTGTGCTTCCTGTTGTATATATGTATCATCTACCTGCCAATACTGTGTTGATGTTAGATATTTTCCAAGATTCTGATCAGCGAGTATTTTATCTTGATATNNTACCTCAAAAGTCGCTATTATATTCCCATCTGTATCTCTACCAATCTTTGTTGGGGTTGGGGATATATCCCCTATCTTTACCGTTTGATCAGTTTCATCAAAATATCTTGGGAGTGATATTTCAAAAATATTTTTTGATAATACATTAAAAGTATCGGTATATTTCTCTGGTACTAAGCTATCTGTCTTGGGTGCATTGTATTCTAATTCAAACCTATATATCTGTGATACCCCAAATTCTAAGTATGGATTTTTACCCAATCTAGAATCTGATGGGAATGTGTAAATAGTTTGAGTATTTGTACTGTCTACCGTATATGTTGTAGGCCATATTTTAGCTAATTGACCAATTTCATTATCTACTATGATATCTAAAGTGTAGTCGATATCTGTTTTAGTATTAGTTTCTTCGTGTGTAATTTCGAATTCTGTGCCTTGCGAGAGTGATGGTGCTTGTAGAACGATATTTTGATTTACAACATCCACATAGTCATGTGTCTTGTATGTTATATATATCTTATACGGTGAATTTTTAGTTGTTTGTTTATAATTTGGAACTAGAACATATATCCCTTCATCTTCAACCTCTTCTGTAGAGTAGGAGAGTGTTTTGCTGTTAGAGTCTTTTACAGAAATGGACTCTTTTTTGAAGTTTCTCTCAGTGGATATTTGAGATTCTGTTTGTGAGAGTATATCTGGTATTACAAATGTTTTTTCTCCGCTTGCTGGGAAGAAGTATTTACTATTTATTACTTCTCTAATATATTCAATTTCAATAGTGACGTAATCACTATTTTTTGAATATTGAATATCCATATTATGTTCAATATGGAAGTCATATGAGGAAGCGTGTATTAAATTGGGAGTAAGAAATATTGTTATAAGGAGTATTGTGTTGAGCAGTTTTTTCATGTGTAAATAATAGCATGTTTGTAAATAGTATGTTAGATTTGTGGTATTATAAGCACAATATGATAACGAAATCACATACACTTTCAGTTGGTATTGTTGGCTTACCTAATTCTGGGAAGTCAACAATATTTAATGCTCTTACCAAGAAGAGTGTACCTGCAGAAAATTTTCCTTTTTGTACGATAGATAAGAATGTTGGAGTAATAGAGATACCTGATGAAAGATTGGATAAATTGAGTACATTTTTTAATACTCAGAAGAGAGTTCCTTCAGCTATGACCTTTGTAGATATTGCTGGCTTAGTAAAAGGCGCTTCCGAGGGAGAGGGTTTGGGTAATCAGTTTCTTTCACATATTCGTGAAGTGGATGTCATTATGTATATTCTTAGAGCTTTTCCTAGTACAAAGATTGTACATGTGTATGACAGAGTTGACCCTATTGATGATTTTGAGATTGTACAATCAGAATTAATTCTTAAAGATATGGAGAGTGTAGAGAAGAGGCTTAAGAATGTGAAGAAAATGGCTAGAATCGGAAAAGAAAATTCTCTAGATGAGAGTATTCTACTTGAAAAAGTATTAGAGGAGTTGGATAAAGGGGTTCCTGTTATAGATATGAAATTAACAGAAGCTGAGCTTATATTAATACACGAATTATGGTTACTTACAGCTAAACCTCGTATGTTTGTACTCAATTGTAAAGAGGGTATTGCAGAAGAGGATCTTAAAAGATGGGAGAAGGGTCTTAGAAAGCATACTAAAGGTGATGATAAGTATATTCTTAGGGTTGATGTTAAGTTGATTGGTGAGATGGAGAATGTAAGTGAGTATGAAGAGCTTTTGGGTTACCATCCTAGTACTGTAAATGATGTTATAGATATTACTTACAGTAGATTAAACCTTCTTACTTTTTATACTGGTTCTTCTAAGGAGTGTAATGCCTGGAGTATACAAAATGGTGCTACAGTAAAGGAAGCTGCTGGTGTAATCCATACGGATTTAGAGAAAGGTTTTGTTACAGCAGATGTAATTAATGTTTTAGATATGATCAAAGTAGGTGGGTGGAACGGTGCAAAAGAGAAGGGGTTAGTTAAGAACGTAGGAAAGGATTATATCACTAAGGATGGTGACTATATTGTAATTTTAGCGAATAGGTAGGACTACTTGTCGTTGAACTTTCCTCTACTTTCTGTTAAAATCCACTCGCGAAATATAATTTAAGGTAAGGTATAGTTAATGGCTAAGAATGAGAATAAAAAAGTATACGAATTAATGATTGCAGTAAAACCTTTACTACCCGACGAGGTGAGAAAAGAGATACATAAAGAATTTTTAAAACTTGTAGAGTCTAAAGGTGGTAAGATTTTGGATGTCGATGTATGGGGAAAAAGGTACCTTTCGTATAAAATAGCTGGACACAATGAAGGATATTACATCATATATAACTATGAAATAGCACCTGAACATATAGTGGAGATAAAAAGACAGATACAGCTTAAGCAGGAGATACTCAGAAGTATCATTATCGAAGTAGAACATCCTGAGGATATAGGAACTGGAATTAAGAAAAAGGAAATAAAGATATAGTTCATCGAAAGTTCATAT
>DOZG01000007.1:0-958 GCA_003518125.1 Patescibacteria group bacterium | reverse complement strand
AATCTTACCAGGGATCCGGAGTTAAGGTATACAAATTCTGGTGCAGCAGTTACAACTTTTGGTATGGCTACTAATAAATCTTGGAAAGATGATAAGGGTGAATTAAAAGAACTCGCAGAATTTCACAATATTGTAGCATGGAATAAAATGGCAGAGATTTGTCAACAGCTTTTAGCTAAGGGAATGAAGGTATATATTGAAGGTTCTTTAAATACAAGAAGTTGGGATGTTGATGATGGATCCAAGAGGTATAAAACAGAGATAAGGGTGAAAGATATGATTCTTCTGGACAACAAAGGGAAACAAGGGGTTGGGATTGATGGAGAGGCTAAACCAATTAAAGAGAAGGAAGAAATTTCTAAAGAAAAAAATACCAAGGATGTTCCTGTTAAAGATGAGGATCCATTAGAAGAAGATTTACCATTTTAATTTAGTAAAGTTAGGAAGTAATGAGCGAAGAAGTAAAAAGCGTGAATAGTACACAGGGGAGTGGAAGTACTACTGTTCAGAATGATGCTCCCAAAAAACGTAGGAGAAAGAGAAGGATTATACAAAATCTTAAATGTCCTCTCTGTGAATCTGGGGTTAAGTATCTTTCTTACAAAGATGTCTACCAACTTAAGAAGTTTACATCAGTAAGAGGTAAGATAATTTCTACGGAGAAATCTGGAATGTGTCACAAGCATCAGAAACAACTTAGGAGAGCTATCAAGAGGGCAAGGTATATGGCATTACTTCCATACGTAGCACGGGAATAGGTTTTTAAAGGTGAGAATATGAAAGGGAGTTTAAAACTCCCTTTTTTGTTGAAAAAAAGTATATATTTAAGTAAACTGGTGTATATGAGTAAACTGCCATTGCTTGAAAAGAATGCATATTTGACAATTGTTGTAAAAGATAATGCTATATGGTCTCATTTAGCTTATGTAGATTATAACTCTGATGTGCAATATATACT
>DOZG01000056.1:6358-7322 GCA_003518125.1 Patescibacteria group bacterium | reverse complement strand
ATACGATGTAATTAGAAAATTGAAGAAAGAATTACCACAAGGTATAAAGATTGGGCATACGGGAACGTTGGATCCTTTTGCTTCTGGACTGCTAATTGTGATGATTGGAAGGGAAGCTACAAAGCTTATGAATCGATTCCATACCTTAAAGAAAAGATATATGGTTGAAGCAGAGTTGGGTTTTTCTACAGACACACAAGATATTACAGGTAGAATTACTAAATATTCGACAATGAAGGAGTTCCCGACTAGAGAGGATGTAGAAGGAGTGATAAATGAGAATTTCTTAGGAAAGATATTACAAACCCCACCACCCTACTCTGCAAAGAAAGTTAAAGGGAGGAAGGCGTATGAATTAGCTAGAGAAGGAAAGAAGTTTGAACTTCGACCAAAGGAAATCGAAATATATGAGTGTAAGATATTAGAATATGAATATCCTAAATTAAAATTAGAGATTCTTTGTTCTACTGGTACATATATTCGTACTTTGATAAATGATATTGGTGAGAAGTTAGGTATTTATGCTACTGCTATAGAGTTAAGAAGAACAGAGATAGGGAGTTTTTCATTAGAGAATAGTGGAGGTAGTATAATTGAGATAGATAAAGTAATTGATATATTAAATAATGGATAAGGGAAAACTATACATTGTAGCAACACCAATTGGTAATTTAAAAGATATTACATTTAGAGCTATTGATACTCTTAAAGATGTAATCTTCATACTTGCTGAAGATACCAGAGAAACGAGGAAACTACTTAATGAATACGGAATAGATACACAATTGATATCATATAGAGATCAGAATCATGAAAGAATGATAGGGAAAGTTATCGAGAAATTAGATATGGGTTTGGATTTAGCATTAGTATCTGATTGTGGTACTCCTTTAATATCAGATCCTGGATACAAGTTAGTTAGGGATTTAAGAGAGAAAGGTTATGAGGTACTTTCTATTCCTGG
>DOZG01000056.1:0-6279 GCA_003518125.1 Patescibacteria group bacterium | reverse complement strand
GGTACTTTAGTGATTTATGAGTCACCAAACAGATTATTCAAATTACTGAGACTTATTCATAAGCTTAATAGTGAAAGTTTAGTGACAGCTATTAGAGATATTAGTAAAAAAAGAGAGAAAACATATTTTGGGAAAGTTATGGATGTAATATCTTTTCTGAATAAAGATGGCCTAGAAAGAAGTCCACATGGTGAATGGGTGGTGATGATTTCTAAGAAGAGTTAACCAAAAACTCTTTGGTAGTTGTCATCCGCAATAGATTCAAGTTTTTGGGCTGACATATTCTTAATTTCTGCAGCCACCCTAATTATTTCTTTAATCTGTGAGGATCTACCATATTTAATAAGAGCCTTCTTATCCCTCCTTACACTTTGTACTGTTAAAAATGGACCATCTGTTTCGAATAATATTTTATCTTCTGGAACCTTTTTCAGTACCTCTCGGACATTTTCTCCACTTGGGTATGTAATTATCGCATTAAACCCTATACAGAATCCTAAATCTAAAATATCTGATACAGGTGGTATTTCTCCAGTGTAACTATGAAAAGAACCATTAATTAGACCATTCCCATTCTTTGCAATGAGTGATAATGCGTCTTTTATACAATCGGTCTTACCAGAAAGTTCTCTTGCATGAATGCTGAGTGGTAGGTTATTTGTTTTTGCGAGTTGAAGATGTACTCTAAAACTTTCTTTTTGGACTTCCTTTAGAGCTTCTATCTGTTTATCATTAATCCCACTATTATACATTTCAAAGTAATCTAATCCTGTTTCTCCTATTGCTGTTAATTTATCTTTTTCTTGTTCAAATATTTTAATGAAATGACTTAGGAATTTTTTACTACCATTAAATATATCATCGTAACCGTTTTTACAAAAATTCCTTTGAAATACTGTTGGGTGTATACCTAAAGCGATATCTACAATATCTCCGAACTTTTTATTAATCTTTTCTGCTATTTGAAAAGTATCGTTGAAGTCTTCAATATCTGTTCCTTGTGTTAGAATTTTTTTACCACCCATATTTATGAACTCTTGGGTATCCCTTTCCCAGTTATCTTTTAGAGGTTTTAGTGCCAAATGTATATGAGAATCATGCATGAAGAGATTGTATCATATTTTAAAAATTAATTACGCTATAGTGTGGTGTATACAACATTGAACCTGTAATATGGTAGAATAACTCGCTATGAATCGTAAATGGAATCCGAACTGGTTAGTACTATTTACTATATGTTTATTAGTTACTGCACTAACAATGTTCTTAATAACTATAAAAGATCAGTTAGGATTAAAAAAATGTGTGTATGGTGACGGTGAATATAGTGTAGGTCAAACTATACCTGATGAACCCAGATGTTACTGTAATGAGAAAGGGGTGGTAGTCTGTGATACAGACGATGAAAGTGAAAATACATTAGAATCTTCTGAGTATATTAATGATGATTTGAGCTTTTCTTCAAAGTTTCTAAACTTTCTAGAGGTTAAATCTACCTTTGAGAATGTAAGGTTTAGTGAAGTAAGTAGTACCCAAGATGGTTTCAAGATTATTATTGAAAGATTAAGTATGTGTAGTAAGGATGAAGAACTACCACCTCAGATTGGTTATTATATGTTTTTAAGCTCAGATCTTTATCTAACAACAACTACTAATCTATTATCCGGTAATTACGGTAAGGAGTGTATGGTTTCAAATACCTTTCTAATTAACACTGATATGAGCGTATCAAAAATATATTATCAATCTGAGGATAAGGAGGTGTACAATGCTGATATTTGTATATTTGATGGGAAGATTTATAATACTGGAGATGCTTTTGTAGGTGAAAATGGAGAGGTTGTGATGTGTGAGTGATTCTTTTATAGTAGTCCTATGTATATACCAACAATACTGGCAAACGCAGTAAACAACCAGAATCTCATTACGATTTTGTGTTGTGGCCAACCGATAGCCTGGAAATGATGGTGTAATGGTGCAATTTTAAATACTCTCTTTTTGAAAAATTTTAGACTGACTAATTGGATCATACTGGAAAACATGATGATCCATGTCATACCTGTAATTAAAAAGTAAGGAATAAGATTATTTGTGACTAAAGCAAGATAGAAAAATGCGAAACCCAAAGGCATAGCACTAGGGCCACCATTCCAAAATCTTGCAGGTGGAATATTAAAGTATAAATCAACGATAATTACACCAAGTATTATCATTAAAATAGGGATAAATAGGTAGTGACCTTGTATTAAGAAAAGTGTTATAAACGCAATGTCAATGATACCAAACATCCCAATCATTAGACCATCTGAACCGTCTGATAGATCTGCTGCATATACAGCAAATTGTCCTATTATTCCAATCAAAACCACTATAATTGGAGATACGGCCAAGGTAATTACATTGAAGAATGAAAGCGAATTAAATTCTCCGGTATTGTAGAGGAGAAACATTATAAAGATATTAAGAATCATTGCTATCACTAACTTTATTAATCTCCACCAGAAAGTCTCTTGGAATACTCTTATCTTTTCATTGTTTTTGAATCCATTTGTAAAAATTACAACATCTATAAAGCCCCAGAATCCAAAGAGTATAAAGCCAATTAGAAAAACATGGATTGTAGGTGTTATATCTACCAAGAGATATGTAAGAAGGGGTACTAATACCCAAACTATCACCCCTCCCATATTAGGAGTTCCATTTGTTTTTTGGGCATTCATGATCCTTATAAACAGTGCATTTGTACCCTTATTTTCGGCGAGTATTGTTTTTTTAAGACCGCTAACCTGATTAAATTTGTAAAGGAGAGAAATGACAATTGGTGCAAATACTATTGAGGCACCAGTACTGATGAAAAGATTCTTTAAACCTGACTTAAGAACTTCTAACATGGATTTTTAATATTAAGTTATTAGACTATTATCTCAATTTTTCTTTGCAATTTCTAGGTCATTCACAATATCTAAAAATATATCATTCCACAAAGGAACCGCTGTAGTTGCAGAATACCCTGTAGTTTTGGGTTCAGAGAGTCTAACAAGCATAATCATCTTAGGATCAGAACTAGGTGCAAAACCTATATACGAAGCATTTGTTTTTCCTTCTTGATAACCTACTACGCCCTCTTTAATTACTTGGGCGGTACCAGTTTTAGCTGAAATTTCAAAATCTTTAACACGCTCTGCTTCATGTATTGGTATTCCTCTATCTTCGACAACAGCTCTCATCATTTGAGCTACTGTATTTGCTGTATCTTCTGATATTGGTTCTGATAGAATTTGTGGGACTGTAATTTCTATATCATCTCCTTCTATCATTGCATCTACAATGTATGGTTGCATTCTTTTCCCGTCGTTTGCAATTGTACTAATAGCAGAAACAATTTGAAGAGGAGTTGCAGAAATCCCTTGTCCATAAGAAGCTGTGATTAGGTCGAGTTTTGTCCATTCCTCATACGGTTTAAGGTAACTTGTAGATTCTTCTTGTAAACCAATATTTATCGATGTTCCAATACCAAATTCCTTCATTTTGGGAAAGTAGTATTTAAAACCTGTTTCTAACGCAGTTCTAGCAATACAAGGATTATTGGAATTTACAAACATTTTTGCAAAATCTTGTACACCACCTGGACGTTTGTTCCAAGTATATATTTTTCTTCCTATTAAATCTGCATATCCAGTAACCTTGTATAGATCGAGATATCCTGTACTGTCGGTACAGATAAAATCTTTTGGGATACCTGATTCTATAGCGATAGAGACTGTAATTGGTTTGTGAACTGAACCGTATTCATATACATCTGAAACTGCTAGGTTTCTGAATATCCAAGGTTCTTGAGTTAACCAGTATTCATTTGGGTTATAGTTAGGGTAGTTTGCCATAGCGATAATTGCTCCAGTCTTAGGATCCATCACTATTACAGTTCCACTTTTTGATTGGGTATCCTTGACTCCTTTCGCAAGGGCTTCTTCTACTTTTAGCTGGATATTAGGTTGGATTGTTAATCTAAATGTCTTTCCAGAACGAGCTTGTAATGGGTCATATTCTGCATTAAGAATTACATTCCCACTTGAATCTTTTTCTCCAGTGAAATATCCTGCCTGCCCTTCTATATCTGAGAAGTAATATCCTTCAATACCATACTGTCCAATATATTCCCCATCTGAGTTTTTCCCAATAAAACCGAGTACGTGACTTGCTAGATTGTTGTTTGGATAAGTTCGTTTAATATCTCTTTCAAAATATATCCCAAGATTTGGGACATCAAATACATCAATGGATTGAAGTGCAGCTTTCTTTTCATTAGATACTCCCTCTTTTAGAATGACATATCTAAAATCTTGTGTGAGTTTAGCATTGATTTCCTCAATTGTCATACCGAGAATTGTGGCTACTTCTGCTATGAATTCAGATTTCTTGGAAAAGAACTTTTCTCTTTCGGTTTCATCGGAACTTAAACTAGCATATACATTCCATATGGGTTCATCAACCGCAAGTATTGTGTCATCTGCAGCTAAAATCATACCTCTTTGGGGAAGTTCTTCTTGTGTATTCATATATTGTTGTGTTGCTATTGCAACAAAGTCTTTACCTTTGATTATTTGCCATCTAAATGCTTGAATTAGTACAAGCAGGCCGAGACAAATTACAGCAATTACGACAGTGTTGTAACCAGACTGAGATATTTTCTTCTTTGAAGTTTTTTTCTTGCTATGAAAATGATTAAGTTTACTCATACTTATCTTTCTGCCAAAACATTTTCAGTTTGAATGTAAATGGTGGATTGTGCAGAGGCTTTGTCAAAGTTAAGTCTCTTTTGTGCTAATTCTTTTACTACAACTATGGAGTTAAGTTTAGCTAATTGTTCATTTATATTATTGTTTACCTCTACGAGATATTCTTTTTCACTGTTAAGATTTTGTAATTGTGTACCTAGAGGACTAAGTTTAGAATTGACAATTAATTGTGCGACAAAGAATATGATAGTTGTTATTAGAAATACTTTTTGTGTTGTATTTATTTTTCTCACTAGTTTAGTAATCAATATATTAAATTTTTATCAAAGTTCTTAATTTTGCTGATGAGGCTCTTGGGTTTTTTTCTAATTCTTGTTTAGTAGGTAAGTATAATTTATTGAAAAGTAATATTCCTTTTCCTTCTTTTACCTGTTTGTCAAAAAATCTTTTGACAATACGATCCTCCAAAGAGTGGAAGGTAATGACTGATACTCTCCCATTTGTTGATAAGATCTTAAAGGAGCTATCTAATCCTTTCTTTAAGCTGTTAAGCTCATCATTTACCGCAATACGCAGGGCCTGAAAAACCCTGCGTGACGGGTTCTTGTGGTTTGGTGTTGCCGGAACCGCCCCATAGATAAGTCTTGTAAGATCTCCAACACTATTTATTTCCGAGATATTTTGTTTAATCTTTCTTGCGATTGGTTTAGCAAAGTGTTCTTCTCCATAAATAGTGAAGAGTTTAGCTAATTCTTTTTCGCTGAGTGCTTTAAGCATGTCTAGAGCTGTGACTCCTAGTTTGGTGTCCATTCGCATATCTAATGGTTCACTTTCTTTTGAATAACTAAAACCACGGTTATGTGATTTTTCTAATTGTCTTGATGAAAGGCCAAGATCCATTAGTATTCCATCTGGTTGCTTATCGATATTGTTCTCTTTTAATATTTGTAGAAGTTTTGAGAAATTACCATACGCAAGTATCCAGTTAGAAGGTATTTGGTAGTATTCTTTTACAAAATCAATGGCATGTTGGTCTTGATCAATACTAAGGAGTAACCCTTGAGATGAAAGTCGGGACAGTATCTTATAGCTATGACCTCCATCTCCAAGGGTACAATCAATATAAAATCTATCAGGTTTTATACTCAAAGATTCAAGACTCTTGTCTAGTAGAACAGGTATGTGTACTTTATCCATCACTTTTTTTATTCATGTTACTTATCTCTTGTGCTATTTGATCGCTATTCTTTTTCAAATACTCTACTCTTTCTTCCCATTTCTCTTTATCCCATACTTCTACCCAATTGATTAAACCTATAAAGACGACTTCTTTTTTAAGGTTAGCGTGTTCAAATAGTGTTTGTGGTATTACAAAACGACCTTGGGAGTCTATTCCAATCTCTTTTGCCCCACCGACTAAGAATCTGCTTGTATCTCGAATGTTTTTATCTATAAAAGAGCCGTTTATTACTTCTGATGCTATTGTTTCCCACAATTTCTTATTAACAATAATCAATGCATCTTCGTAACCTCTGGTAAGAAT
>DOZG01000053.1:9950-10513 GCA_003518125.1 Patescibacteria group bacterium | reverse complement strand
CCATTGAATATTTACCGGATTACCATTAAATACCACTACATCACTATGAGCATATATTGGTGTTAAAAAGAGTAGGAATATTTTCAGTATGTGTTGCATATACAATTATGCAATATGAAAATGAATAAAAGATGAACGAATATGGGATAATAGAGGATGGTGGAAGTTGTAATATATATATTCTGTGCATTACTCTCATTAATTGGGTTAGTAATAACGATATTCTCATTACCAGGAGTATGGTTAATATTCATATCTACTCTAATAGTTAGCACAATTAATAACTTTGAAGATATTTCTGTTGGAATGCTCATTGGAATATTTGTTGTATCACTCATATCCACTGGTATAGACAACTTAGTCATCGCACTAGGTGCAAAGAAATTAGGAGGCACAATATGGGGTATGACAGGAGCTGTAATTGGTGGAATAGTAGGATTAATAATTGGGAATATATTAGGTATGTTTTTGGGTCCAGTAGTAGGTGCAACACTTTTTGAACTAATATTTGCTTCAAAAGGTATTAAGGATAGTATAAAGGCAGGTATAGGATCTTTTATAGG
>DOZG01000053.1:7285-9899 GCA_003518125.1 Patescibacteria group bacterium | reverse complement strand
ACAGTACACATTTAGCACACCTAATGGTAATATCCTAAAGTATATTTCTTAAAGAATGATATAATCAAACATGTTTAAATTCCTGAATAAGCTTTTCGA
The DNA here is from genome assembly GCA_003518125.1 of Patescibacteria group bacterium. GTDB lineage: Bacteria > Patescibacteriota > Dojkabacteria > SC72 > SC72 > UBA9296. Next base: position 9,800 of record DOZG01000053.1, on the reverse strand, counting down.
TTCAAACGAAAAACAGTTACAAACAATTCAACCAATAGTAGATCAGATAAATGATTTAGAAGATGAATGTATCAAACTTTCAGATAAACAGTTAAGGAACAAAACGGAGGAATTTAGAAAAAAGATAGGTATAGATATAAAAAATTGTAGAAAAGAATTCCAGGACTTAGATAAAGAACAACTAAAAGTGGTTTTAGAAGAAGAGAAAGCTAAGCTTTATAAAATTCTTCCAGAGGCATTTGCAGTAGTAAGGGAAGCTTCGAAAAGAGTAGCTAATCACAGACACTTCGATGTTCAGGTATTAGCCGCATATGTACTGTTTGATAATAAGATAGCTGAACTATTCACTGGTGAAGGAAAAACATTAGCAGCAAATATGCCACTGTACCTCTACTCCCTAACTGGAAGAGGAGCACACCTTGTTACTGTAAATGACTACCTTGCTAAAAGAGATGCAGAATGGAACGGTCTCATTCTTGGTTCTTTGGGTATATCAGTATCTGCGATTAACTCAGGACAACAGTATAGGTATATATCCGATAAAGAAGCTATCAAACTTAAAGGTGAGGAAGCAGAAGAATTAATTGTAGAAAGAGATAGGAAAGCTAAAGAATCAGGAAGACTTAAATATGACCATATGAGTGGTGTAAACCTCATAGAATGTACTAAGAAAGAAGCATATGCATGTGATGTAATATATGGTACTAACAATGAATTTGGCTTTGATTACCTTAGGGATAATATGGTGAGAAATCTTGAGGATAGGGTACAGGGTCCAAGATATTTTGCGATTGTGGATGAAGCAGACTCTATCCTCATCGATGAGGCAAGAACTCCGTTGATCATATCAACGAGTGCTCAGGATTCTAATGATATGTACAAACAGTTTGCAACACTTGTTAGAAATCTTAAACCAGAGAAACATTATGTGGTTGATGAGAAAGCACATGCAGTATCTCTCTCTGATGATGGTATTGATGTTGTAGAAAAAATGCTTAAGGTAGATAACGTGTATGAGAATGCTCAACTTGCATATCATTTAGATAATGCATTAAAGGCTAAAGAACTCTACCATCTTGATGATCAATATATGATTAAAGATGGTGCAATTGTAATAGTTGATGAGTTCACAGGACGAGCTATGAGTGGTAGAAGATATAGTGAAGGGTTACATCAAGCAATTGAGGCTAAAGAGGGTGTAGAAGTCAAAAGAGAGTCTCGTACAATGGCTACAATTACACTTCAGAACTACTTTAGACTCTATTCATACTTTTCTGGTATGACAGCAACCGCTATCACAGAAGCAGAGGAATTTTCCTCCATATATGGCCTAGATACAATAGTGGTTCCAACTAACAGTCCTGTAATCAGGGAAGATGCGAATGATGTAGTTTACAAAACCCATGAAGCTAAATTTAAGGCAGTTGTAGAGGATATAAAGGCACACCATGAAAAGGGACGACCAATGCTTGTTGGTACTGCATCTGTGGAAAAATCTGAATTACTTTCTAAAATGCTTTCCAAAGAGGGTATACCTCATGAAGTACTCAATGCTAAATATCATGAGAGAGAAGCAAAAATCATCGCGAAGGCTGGTCAAAAAGATTCTGTAACAATCGCTACAAATATGGCAGGTAGAGGTACAGACATTGCATTAGGAGAAGGGGTAGTAGAGTTAGGAGGTTTGTATGTAATTGCTTCTGAAAGACATGAATCAAGGAGAATAGATAATCAGTTAAGGGGAAGAGCAGGAAGACAGGGAGATCCAGGTAGTACAAAGTTTTATGTATCATTTGAGGATGACTTAATGAGACTCTTTGGTGGAGATCGTATGCAACTCATTATGTCTCAGATCGGTCTTGATGAAGATATTCCAATATCAATGGGTATACTTGGCAAAACCATTGAGAATGCTCAAAAGAGAGTAGAATCTCATAACTACGATATTCGTAAACACCTAGTTGAATACGATGATGTATTAAACACACAAAGAGATATTATATATGGATTTAGAACTAATATTATAAAAACCTCTAAACAAGCAAGAGACAAAGGTAAGTTAGATGAGAAAGTAGACCTGAAATTAGCAAAAGAGTTAGATATTGAAATATTACAAGATCAATTAGATGCTTTTAATCTAAATCAAGGACATACATGGGATATTGGATTACTCTCTGAGTTTACATATGGATATACACCATTAGAAGTATGGATCCTTAAAAAGGAAGTAGAATATGCAGACCTATTACTTTCTTCACAAAGATTAGATGATATGGAGATAGATGATGAAGAAGAGAATAGGGTGATTTTGCAAATTAAAAACCTATTAACAGAAGAGATATATGAAAAGGTTTTGAAGTTACTTAAATACTCAGAAGAAGATCTGAATAATCCAACTAAACTAAAGAGGTTAATTTTTGTAGCATTTATTCTTCATACTCAAACGATTGGTCAAAAAGCTTTACAGGAGTTTTCTAAACTACTAGTATTACAATCCTGTGATAGGTTTTGGATG
>DOZG01000053.1:6605-7203 GCA_003518125.1 Patescibacteria group bacterium | reverse complement strand
AGTATTGATCAGAGTATAGTGAATAGGTTTTTTAAAGTAAGAATTGTAAAAAGAGATGCTCCAGTATTACCTCGAAGGATGAAGAGAAGTAGTCCACGGATAGTAAGTAATGATAACCGACCAGGAAAGGTAGCAAAGCAACAGACGGTACAGAAAAGTATGAAGGTTGGAAGGAATGAGCCATGCCCTTGTGGTAGTGGAAAGAAGTATAAGAAGTGTTGTTATCCGAAGTATGAGTAAAATAGCTAGGACTATAAGGTTATTGACCCACATAGATTTGTATACTATCCTTTATTAATATATAGTTCAAATCTTATAGCAAAACCATGTCAAAGAACACTGACAATAGAAAGGCCGTTACTAAGAGAGTAAGTGTCCATGTTGTATTCTATTCTTGTCCTGATTGTGGTTATGAGAAAGAGCATATAGAGTTTTGTGAGAAATGTGGAAAAGAGATGAGAGTAATTGATGTTGTCGAGAAGTTTGGTACAGAAGCTCAAGAATTAATTGAAAAACTAAAAGCTACTGTTGTTGATAATCAGGGTATTGTTAAGACAGAGGAAGAACCTAATATTATAATTATCTCAGAAGAAGAAGA
>DOZG01000053.1:0-6572 GCA_003518125.1 Patescibacteria group bacterium | reverse complement strand
GTTACAGAGTTAGATGATATATTTAAAGATACAAAGGCAGAAACAACAACCTCAGATAATATCTCAGATATTTCTGGAATACTTGATAAAGATGAGGATGAAGAAAACACGTTTGAAGAACTTGGTCTAGACCCTGATGACCTTCCAACGTTATAATACTCTATGAATTCAAATCTTGGTCGTGTAGCTATAGTCACAGATCAAATGACTGCGTTTGGTGGTGCAGATAGAGAGATGCTCTCTTTACTCAAACTAATACCTACTTCTGACATATATACAGTACTTTTTAATCCAGAAGGATATAAGAACATTGATATTAAACAGAAGATATTTACAAGCTTTGTACAAAAGCTTCCATTTAAGTACAGATTTTCTAAACATTTAAAAATATTAAATCCAATAATATATGAAGAATTTGATTTAGGAAAATACGATACAATCATTACTCTTTCTGCAGGACCAGCTAGAGGAATAATCCCAGATATTAATCAAACTCATATAGCGATGGTTATGACACCCCCTAGATCTCTTTGGGACCATGAGTTGAATGTAAGAGGAAGTAAATTAAGAAATATATACAGACCCATATCTAATATACTTAATAATTACCTTCGTCTTTGGGATACAAGTTTAGTCCCAAGAGTAGACTACTGGATAGCTAATTCTACTTTTATCGCCAACAAGATTAAAAAGAGATACGGTGTTAAATCAAAAGTCATATACCCAGGTATTAGCAATGAATATTTTGAGAAATTTAAGAAGGAGGAAATAGATAATATATTGTTAAGATATCAAATACCCCAAGACTTTGTGTTAATAGTTTCTCGTCTCTATGATTACAAAAGAATAGATTGGGCTATTAAATCTTGTATTAAAACAAAAGATAATCTAGTTATCGTTGGTGAAGGTCCAGATTACAAATATCTCAAGAAGTTGAGTAAAGGATATGAAAATATATACTTCCTAGGCTTTTTGGATAATGATAGGGATGTACGGATGCTTTACAATCAAGCTAAGGTATTACTTTTTTGTGGAGTTGAAGATTTTGGATTAGTACCTGTTGAAGCAATGGCTCAGGGAACCCCCATACTAGCATTTAGAGAAGGTGGGGTTACTGAAACAGTATTAGAAAATGTTTGTGGGCAATTCTTTTTGGATAATGATGAATTAACCAAACTACTTAAGAAATTCGATAAAAAGGGGTATAATGAGGATAAGATAGTAGATAGAGCAAGAGAATTTAGCGAAAAAGTATTTTTAGAAAACTTAAATCAGTATTTAAAACAAATTCATGATTAAAGAAAAGTCCTCGAAGTCACAACTGCCAACCTCTGATCTTAAAATGGCAGTTGTATTTGATCCTCTTTATAAATATGGTGGTGCTGAAAAACATTTGAAATATATAGTAAAAACATTCCCTAACTCCCAACTGTTTGTTCCTTACTACGATAAAGAATTTGTAAAAAAGAATTTTCCTGATATAGAAATTCATCACTCCTTTATGCAGTACCTTCCTTTCAAGGATGAACTAAAGTACCTTTATCTTCTTTTACAACCATTAGCTTTTAAAAGTCTCAGATTTAGGGGTTTTGATGGAGTTCTTTCTTTATCAATAATCTTTGCTAAATTTGCTAAAGCTCCAAGAGGTAGAAAACATATAAATATCTGTATGTCACCTCCCAAATTCTTGTGGCAGAAGAATGATAGAAGTATTAAAAAACCCGATCAGATGGAGGGGATAAATAAGATGCTTTTTAAATTCTATCGCTTCTTTATGAATACCTTCCTTGAAGATATCTGGAAGGGTTGGGATAGAAAGGCTGCACAGAGGTTAGATCATATAATTGCAACTTCTAAGGTTGTAAAAAGACGTATTAAGAAATGCTACGGTATAAAGGCAGATATCATATATCCTCCTGTTGAAGTAGACAAAATGCAACCTAAAAAGAAGATACATAGAAAGGAGAATTGGTTTCTGTATTTGGGTCGTATTGAAACATATAAGGGTGTGAAACTTGCAATTAGGGCCTGTGTAGATGCCAACGTTCCTCTTAAAATTGTTGGGAGTGGTGATGATGAACAGAGGATGAAAGGTTTAGTAAAAAAATTGAATGCAAAAGGTTTAATAAAGTTTTTAGGGTTTGTATCAGAATCCCAGAAGAGAAGTTTAATGCAAAAATGTAAAGCTTTGATATTTCCTGTTAGAGGAGAGGATTTTGGTATTGTTCCTGTTGAAGCTAATGCTGCAGGTGCTGTTGTTATTGCATATAGAAGTGGAGGTGTAGTAGAAACAATTTCTGAGGAGAATCCTAGTACTGGAGTATTTTTTAGAAAGTATAATTACAAGGAATTATCAAAGATTCTTAAGAAGTTTGATGATACAGAATTTGATTGTAGAAATTGTATTAATCATGCTCAAGAGTTTACTGTCTCGATATTTATGTATAAACTTAAAAATTATATAGAAGATGTTATACAGAGTAAGTAAACGTTTTTTAGATATCTTTTTGGCGATAATAGTTTGGATAATCGCTTCTCCTATGATGTTATTATTTGCAATTATCATAAAACTTTCAAGTAAAGGTCCCATCTTTATCCCCGATAGTACACGTATTTCATATTTTCAACCTTTCTTTATGTATAAGTTTCGTACTATGAAAATAAATAGTAAGGAGATTTTAAAAGAGAATTCTGATTTACAAATAATACTGGATAATGATCATAAGATTCCATTAGAAATAGATCTAAGGGTCACTCCATTCGGCAAGTTTTTAAGGAAAACAGATTTAGATGAATTACCCCAGGTAATAAATGTGATTCTTGGTAATATGTCACTTGTAGGCCCTAGACCATATATGAAATGGGAGTTAGAGCAGATATTAAGAGATGATGATCCAATTGCAAAAGAGAATATTCGTAAGATTCAGACCGTAAAACCGGGTATTACAGGATTGTGGCAGATATCTGGAAGGAATAGTGTAAAATTCAAACAGAGGTTGGAATTGGATGTGATGTATATAAGGAATATGAATATATGGTTGGATTTAAAAATTCTTCTTAAAACTCCAAAAGTTTTAATTACTGGAAAGGGTAGGGTATGAGTAGAGATATTGTAACTGTAATAAAGTCTGTTAATTTTAGTGAAGCAGATAAAATTCTTACTGTTTTTGGGAAATATAATGGGAAGTTTTCTTTAATAGCAAAGAGTATTAGAAAGATTAAGAGTAAGAATCGTGGGAATATGCAAACTCTTTCTACTAGCGATATTTCATACTATGAGGGTAAGGGTTTACCAATTCTTACTGAGTCACAGCTTATTCATATGCCAGAGTTTGATTCGCATATGAATATAGATAATGTTGAAAGGATTCTATACATGTTAAATAAATTTTTGGTAGAGGGTGATCCAAATCGGAAGGTTTTTAATTTGATTGCGAGTGTAATAAGGAGTGATATAGATACAGAAAGGGTTAATAAATTTAGAATACAGCTTCTTAAAGAGTTAGGGTTTTTACAAGAATTTGATAGATGTGAATTTTGTGGGAGTAAGAGTGATTTAAAATATTTTGATCCTAATGTATTTGATCTGATTTGTGAATCTTGCTATTCAAAAGGGAATAAAGGTGTTAAACTGAGTCAAGATATTTATGGAAAGCCTGTATTTACAGATGCTCTTGATAAGTATATTAAAAAAGTTGTAGAAGAGATATAAATGAGACTGCCTAGAATTGTAAAAATATTATTCCTATTATGTTTTCTATTACTTACAACCCCTATTCTAGCATTTGAGCAGTATATAACCTTTGAAGATGATGTAGAGGTTACTGCGAGTATTACAGAAGATACATTCTCTACTGTTGATGTATTACCCAATGTTGTAGATGTAAAAGAAAGCGCCATAGTCACTGTAACAGTAAAAGGGGGAGTTTTTGAGGCACTACCAGGTCACTACATCGAGCTTGTTGCTAATGGATTAATTTTTAATCAGCCTTCACAACCTTCTAATTCACAAGGTCAGGTTACTGTATCTGTGTATGCAAATACTCCTGGTGCATACAATATATGTGCAAATGATATTACTTATCCTGATTTGGTTATAAACATTATCGATTGTACAACTTTGTATGTTACTCCTGTAACTTCTCCGAGTCTGATCTCAGAACCAATGTATACCCCTGGTAACTCTAATACGCTTTTTTGGAACTCTGTTGGGTCTAATTACCAATACTATATCGAAGTAAGCTTATACAACAATTTCAATACTATTAAGCAATCTAGTGGATGGTTAGCTGGTACTATGTTTGAATTTAGTAATCTTGCTAATGGTAGTATGTATTTTTATAGAGTAAAGGCACGCAACAGTTATGGCGGTGAAAGTGATTGGTCAGGTGTAGAGTTTAGTGTACAGGATAGTGAGAGTCCTACAATAGAATTAATTTCTGTAAGTGGACTTGGTGAGAACAATACAGTCGAATGGGAGTCTGGATACGGGGTAGAGTTTGTTTATAAGGTAGAAGATAATTTATCTTTAGATAGTACTGATTTCTTTTGTGTGAAGAGGGATAGTTCTAAATATTCTTGTGGTGATACTACAAAGAATGGATCTATATATACAACAGTCTTGAGACTTAGTGAATTAGAGAAGGATGGAATAGCTCACCTTTTCTTAGAATATGAGTTTTGTGTAGAAGCTGTTGATACGGTTAGTAATGAGGCACAGCTGTGTGGTATTCAGTTACTTATACCTGAATGGAGTGAACCAGGAGAACCAGTTGAGCCAGATGAACCAAAACCACCACCTCCTATTGTTACATTTATAGATAAAGTAGTAGATGATGTGGTTGATACAACTGAATTTATATTAGAAGGGTTGTTCGGAGATCTAAATGAGTATGAGTTAGAGAATATTAATACTACAACGACTATCGTAACACTTCTTGTTGGATTAGGTACTCTCCTTGGTGGTCTTTTATATATTCCGATATATCTATTTGAGTTACTTCTTAGTTTCTTGTCGTGGTTGGGTTTAAGAAAGAAGGGGAAGTTATCTGGTTATGTTTATGATAGTGATAGTAAAGAGCCTATTCCACAGGCCGTCGTTCGTACTTATAATTTAGAGGGGAAATTGATATGGACGGATGTTACTGATAATAGGGGTTTCTTTAATCTTGCTTTAAGGGATGGTGTGTATAAGTTAGAGGCGTCATCTAATAAGTATTCTTTTCCATCAAAAGTTATATTTGGTAAAGCAGATTATCCTTTAGAGAATGTTTATCATGGTGAGGAGTTTACTATTAAGAATGGAATAGTTCCAGAATTTTCAATCCCTATGGATTCTATTGATCTTAATTGGTTTAGGATGTTGTTAATTACTGTTAATAGTAGGACAAGGGTATTGTTTAAAGTCTTAAGTGTTATATTATTTCTCTTTGGTTTAATCTTTAGTGTTTATACTTACCATATTAATTCAAATATCTTTAATTTCTTAATTATCGTTTTATATATTCCTTCTTTTTTGTTAGTAACCAAAGCTTTATTTAAAAAAGGATTAGAGTATGGTGTTGTTAAAAATGAAGAAGGAGAAGTGTTAAGTGATGTAGCGGTTGGATTAAGAGATGTTGAGTATAAGCGAATTGTTGCAAAAAGAATTACTGATGGGAAGGGTCGTTATAGATTCATTGTAGATATGGGGGTTTACAATATTGAAGTTTTGGATACTGAGTATGAGGTTGTAAGTATTGAAAAAAAGGATGTAAAACATCTGTCTGACGGTTCTGTATTAATAGCTTTGGATGTTTTAGTAAAGCGTATAGTGGTTGAAAAATAGCTTTTATATTGGTATTATTGTCTTGCAATTGTGGGTGTGTAGCTCAATTGGTAGAGCAAACGACTCTTAATCGTTAGGTTCAGGGTTCGAGTCCCTGTACACCCAAATGTCTTTCTTAAGACTATCTTAATAGTTCTTTAGTTTGAAGTTTATGCTGTATAGCTTAAGGGACACCTTGTCCTTTACCATCTCCAAAGCATATTCTAGTTTTGGATCTTTTTCTCCTACGATGATCAATCCACGTACATTCTCGTTATTTTTTGCTAAATGGTTTTTGACCCATCCCATATATCTTAAAACTTGTCCTACAACCTCATCATTCTTTCGTCCTTTTTTAAGTTCAATTACTACAAAGTTCCCATTTTTATCGCGAGCTAAAATATCTATATAGCCGACATCGCTGGTATAGTACTGTTGACCAAAATTCCCATCATCATCTTCGAATATTTCCAATCCATCTTCTAAATTAATATTCTCCCAATTTGAAACTAAGAACTCTTCAAGATACCTTTCTAAATAAAATTTCTGGGAAAAATCCTCATCTATATCTTTTTCAATAACGTCAGAAGATTTACCTAAAATAATATTATAATCTCTTTCAGAAATCTTTGTTGAGCCTCCTTGGCTAGGATTCCACTCTAAACTTTTGAATGAATGTCCTGATTTTGGTGTGTCAAAAATAATGATATCTTTCAAATCAATTCTTAGGGTTTCTTCTGGTTTCAAAAACCAATTCTTAGATTCT
>DOZG01000083.1 GCA_003518125.1 Patescibacteria group bacterium | reverse complement strand
CAGTACTCACTTAAAACAAAAAAGAGGGCAGTTAAGAATAAAGGGTTATGGAAAAAGATAGTGAGAGATGCTACAGAACAATCAAGGAATCCTAACCCTACCATTATAGAAAATCCAATTGGGATATCTGAACTAAAAGAAATACAGAATAGTATAAAAATATGTCTAACTACTGAGAATGTAAACAGTAAATATCTGAATGATTACCTTAAAGACAAAGATATAACAAAAAATATTGTAATTGCTATTGGACCAGAAAAAGGGTGGTCTTCTTCTGATATAAAAATATTCAAAAAGTTGAATTTCGATTTTATAAAATTAAAAGGTAATATACTAAGAACAGAAACTACCGGGTTAATAATAGCAAGCATTATTAAATATCTTAAAGAAGAAATATAATGAAAAAAAAGAAATCTAATATTAAAAAAACACATAGAAAAAACTTTAAGAAATCTAGGAATAGAACATTTAATAGAAAATATTACTCTAAAGAAGATATATTCCTCTCTAGAATGGCTAGTATTCTACAACTATCTAAAGGAGAAACTAAACATATATTCTGCCAAAGAGCTAGAACTACAATCAGGTTAAATAATTTGAAAGGAGATAACCAGAAAACTTACAGAGTACTCACTCAAACTAAAGGTTGGGAACTACAGAAAATTAATGGATTTAAGGATACATATTTTGTTAATAATAAGGATAAGTCAGAAGTATCTCAAACGGATGAATATAGAGATGGTAAGTTTTACATACAGGATTTAGCAAGTATTCTCTCCATATATATATTAGATCCACAAGAAAATGAAAAAATATTAGATATATGTGCAGCCCCAGGGAGTAAAACTAACCTCATATCATCAATGACAAATAATAAGGCAAATATTGTAGCTAATGATATAGACACTCCAAGGGTTGGTAAATTGAATAATGTACTTAATCAATTCGGAAGTAAGAATGTAAAGGTTACTAATGTTAATGGAAATATCTTTGGTGGAACATACCCCAATCATTTTGATAGAGTACTACTCGATGCGCCCTGTAGTGGAGAAGGGAGAGTATATTTAGTTACTCCAAAACCTTTAAGGTTCTGGAGTATTAAAAAGGTTAATTCGATGGTTAATACCCAAAAAGAATTACTTGAATCAGCGTTTAATACACTTAAAATAGGTGGTACTCTAATATATTCTACTTGTACATTAGAACCAGATGAGAATGAGAATGTGGTAAGTTATTTACTTAATAAGTATGAGAATGTTAGGTTAGAAGAAATAGAGTTTGTAAATAGCCTAGATAAACTATTAACTAAAAATATTAAATCTGGCATTACAAAATGGAGTGGTAACCTATATCATCCTGAAGTAAGAAAAAGTGTAAGAATCATCCCATCACCAGAGATGATGGGGTTTTATATTACGAAGATTACAAAACGGTAACCTATTTAGCCTGTTTCATACTCAGTTTAATCTTCCCATCCCTAGCTATCTCTAATAACTTAACCTTTACAATATCACCTTCCTTTACAATACTATTAACATCCTTAACAAATTCATCTGCCATTTCTGAAACATGTACTAAACCAGAAACTCCTGGATTAATATCTACAAATGCACCATATGGCATTACACTAGCTACTTTACCCTCATAGATCTGTCCCTCTTTAGGTATAAAGTTATACCTAGAAATATATGACATAGCTATCTCTAACTTCTCCTTGTTATCTGCATAGATATTAACTGTACCATCATCCTCAATACTAATCTCTGCACCACTCTTCTCTGTAAGTTCTTTTATATTCTTTCCACCTGGACCTATTAATTCTCCAATCTTATCTACTGGAATCTGAGTACTTGTCACCTGTGGAGCTTGAGCAGAAACCTCAGGTCTGGGTTTAGAAATAGCTTCCTCTATCTTATCTATCACCTTAATCCTCGCCTCTTTACACTTCTTAAATGCAGCTTCTACAATCTCCATATTAAGACCCTCTATCTTGTTATCCATCTGTACAGCAGTTACACCATCTTTAGTACCGATAACCTTAAAGTCCATATCACCGTAGAAATCCTCTACACCCTTCATATCAGTTAAAACCTGGAATGTACCATCATCTTTTGTAACAAGACCACAAGCAATACCACCAACAGTTTTCTTAATTGGAACACCTGCTGCCATTAAAGCTAAGCTAGAACCACAGGCAGAAGCCATAGAACTCGAGCCATTCTCTCCTTGTACTTCTGATACAACGATAATAGTGTATGGGAAATCTTCAATGGAGGGTAATACAGGAACTAAAGATCGTTCAGCCAACATACCATGACCAATACCTCTTCTACTTGGAAGAAGTCTTACTCTTCCAGCCTCACCATATACAAAAGGTAAATCATTGTAAAAATGCATATACCTCTTCTTATTCTCACCAAGCATATCATCTACCAACTGAGCATCATCTAAAGTACCCAATGTAACAATGGAAAGAACTTGGGTAACACCTCTAGTAAAAAGCCCAGAACCATGAACTCTTGGAAGTAAATCAATCTGAGTATCCATCTCCCTAATTTCATCTATAGCTCTACCATCAACACGAACATTCTCTTCATTGACAATTCTTCTTAAATCTTTTTTCTGTAACTTATCATATCCCTCAGACAATTCCCTCTTAGAATACTTACCTTCAAACTCTACAAAAACTTCTTTCATCGTCTCCTCATGTATACTCCTCTTAGCAGCTTTAAGGTTCTCCTCAATCCTTTTACCTAAGAACTTCTTTAAATTCTCTAATAGGTCTTCTGGTAATACATGAGGAATATATTCTTTTTCCTGTGAACCACCTACTAACTCTACAAACTTATTCTGTGCCTCTACCCAAGGTTTCATATACTCTAAACCCTTTCTCATAGCTTCAACTACCTTTTCATCCTCAATATCATTACAACCACCATCAATCATAGTAAATACCTCACCATCACCAGCAACAACATAGTTCATTGGATCTTCGTCAGATACCTGCCCCATACTCTTGTATATTGGATCCTCAAGACCAATATTCATACCAACAACAGGTCCATTAAATGGGATTTTAGACATTACTAAGGCTGTTGATACTGCATTAATAGCGAGAAGTACAGGATCATTCTCATCATCATATGACATAACTGAAACAATAACACTAACCTCATCCATATAGTCAGAAGGAAATCTTGATCTAATAGATCTATCTATCATTCTAGACTTCAAAATAGCCTCATCTGAAGGGAATCTCTCTCTTTTTACAAATCTAGAGCCACTAATCTTCCCAGAAGCATAAAATCTCTCAATATATTCTACAGAGAGTGGGAAGTAGTCTAGATCACCACTGGATGGATTACTATTTACATTAACAGAAATAACGGTATCACCCATTCTAGCGAATATAGAGTTTTGTGATCTTAATGCAAACTTCCCAGTTGAGAAACTACATTTCCTACCATCAATCTCGAATTCGTATAACTTTTCGTTAAAAAGCATAAATAAAAATAAAAAATTTATATACCAAAATTACAACTTAATACAAGCTATGTTCTGTGAAAGTTATATCAAGAAAGAGGAGAAAAAGAAAGCTAAATCTTCATCTTTTTTGTAAATGAAGTATACCTCTTTGGTTCGTTAACTTCAAGATATTGAAGAATTCTTCTTCTCTTACCTACTTTTTGTAACAAACCTCTTCTAGAGTGATTATCTTTTTTATGCTTTTTAAGATGTTCCGAAAGTTTTGCTATTTCAGATGAAAGAATTGCAATTTGAACTTCTGGAGATCCGGTATCACCTTCGTGGAGTCCATATTTTTTTATTATTTTTTGCTTGTCAGACGTAGTTAGTGACATGATTATTCTAGAGTAACATGATATTAAACAGTTTTCAATGACCAAAAAGTCATAATTCAACACTTGAACATTGTACTTTATTATAGGATATCTGTCAACAAATGTGTTATTTTACCACCTTATAACAATATATCTCATCACCCTCTTGTGCATCGACTAGGACATCGAGTATTACACCACAATCTATACCCTTTCCTGCTTCAGTCACATCATTTTTATTAATCTTTAAGGATTTTATCTTTCCCTCAGCAAGTATCTCATCCTCACGTACTATATAACACTTACAATCTTTCTTTAATATACCTTCATTAACTCTATTTCCTAATACCTTCTGCCCATTTGAAAGAGTAAAAATTACCTTGATAACTGCCTTTCCTATCTCCTCTTCAGTCTCTTTAGGCATTGAAAGCAATTTGAGAGCATCTATAATTTCATCTGTGAGCTTGTAAATAATATCGTATGATCTTACTAATACCTTCTTTTTCTTTGCTAATGCCATTGCATTTTTCTCTATACCAACTTCAAACCCAAGTATAATTGCTTTAGTAACCTCTGCTTCCTCAATATCCTTTATAGATACATCTCCAATTTCTTGATTAATAATATTAATTTGAGCACCTTCTACCTTAATCTTTTCTAGTGACTTATTTAAAGCCTCTAAGGATCCCTTTGAAGAACTCTTAATAATAACTTCAAGTGTCTTAATTTCCTCTTCTTCCTCGCCTTCACTATCTAACCCAAAAAATTCTTCAAAAGATATCTTCGGCTCCTCCTCACCCTCTTTAATTTCTTCTACCACTTTTTCCTTGACAACGACCTCACAAACTTCTTCATCGCTCTTAATACAATCTAGAATCTTTTTATCATTCTCTTTAAGAATGTATATTTCAGAAGCAGGTAGTAATATGTTTGAAAGACCAATTATCTTCCCTCCACAGCCTGTCCCGAACTCTTCTATATTATCACCCTCCTCAGAGATTAAACCTTTGACCCTCTCAATCACAATATTATGCTCAAATTCATATCCAATGAAATCACCTTTCTTAATACAGCCTTGAGTAACAACAACTGTTGAAACATTACCTCTAGATTTCTCTTTAATAGATTCAAGAACAATACCTTTAGCTAACACATTAGGTATTAACTTACCCCTATCCTGTAACCCTTCTACTTCAATTACCAGATTAATCATATCCAAAAGTTCAGGGATCCCTTTTCCAGTTTTACCAGAGACTTCCACTACAGGTATTTCCCCCCCCATACCTTCTACAGAAATCCCTTCAGTTGCTAAATCTCTTTTAATCTTTTTGATTTTAGTATTTGACAAATCACATTTATTAATGACTACAATGGGTTTAACTGAAGAATTTTTGATAATCTCAATTGATTCTTTAGTCTGAGGCTTAACACCATCATTTGCTGCAACAACTAATAAAACAATATCTGCGATAATACCACCTCTTAATCTCATTAAATCAAAGGCCTCATGACCTGGGGTATCTATAAAAGTGATTCTATCGTCTTTTGTACAATTTGGGGTTACAGTAAATACAGAAATCTTTTGAGTAATACCACCAGCTTCACAAGATTGAACATTGGCTTCTCTAATTTTATCAAGTATAGTGGTTTTCCCATGATCAACATGACCCAATATTGCAACTATTGGTACTCGTTTAATACCCTCTTTCTTTTTATTCATCTTCTTACCCATAGCGAGTCTTTCAAAAAAACTTACTTTACTCTTCCTTCTCCTTTTCTTCCTTCGTAACTTCTTCCGTCTCAGTTACTTCCTTTTCCTCCTCCTCGACCTCTGTCTTTTCTTCTATTTCTTCTACTTCTTCCCCTTCTGGTCCTTCGATATCAATCTTCATCTCAGTTAATTTCCAAGCAAGTCTTACATTCTGTCCCTCTTTTCCAATTGCTAATGACAACTGATCAGCATCAACATCTACTGTTGCAGTCTCCCCATCTATACTTACATCTAAGACTTTAGCTGGACTTAATGCATTAGCAACAAATTTAGCAATATCCTCATCCCACTCGATAATATCAATTTTCTCTTCACCTAACTCATTCATTATATTTGCAATACGAATACCCCTCTGACCAACACATGATCCAATTGGATCTACACCTTCTTGATGAGAAACTACTGCAATCTTACTTCTGGTACCAGCCTCTCTTGCAACAGCCTTAATCTCTACAACCCCAGACTCAATCTCTGGAACCTCAAGTTTAAAAAGCTCTATTAAAAAATTTGGGTCTGCTCTAGATACTAAAATCTCTCCATCCTCAATACTCTTTAGAAGTACTTTATACCTCTCCCCAATTTTGTAATATTCATTACTAAGTTGCTCTTCCTGTGGCATTACTGCAGTAGCTTTACCAATTTCGAATATTACTTGCCCTCTCTGCATCCTTTGCATTAAAGCAGTAAATACCTCTCCTACCTTATCACTATATTCAGCTAATACTGCATCTTTTTCAAATTCACTCATTTTTTGCAATATAACCTGCTTTGCAGCTTGTGCAGCAATTCTACCTAATTCTTCAGAAGGTAACTCTATCTGTACAATATCTCCCACCTCTACATTTGGAGAAATAAGCTCTGCTTCGATGAGAGCTATCTCTATTTCATCATCTTTAACCTTCTTTACAACTGTTTTGTTTGCAAAAAGCTTAAATTCACCAATCTCTCTATCAACCTCGACTGAAAGATGTTCTGCTATTATATTCCCTTCCTCGTCCCTTGCAGCTCCAAATTTTTCTTTTTTATAAGCAGCTAAAATTGCAATTTCTAGTGCCTCAAAAATCTTCTCTTTATCTAATCCTCTTTCTGCCGCTATCTGACTTATTGCAGATATAAAATCTGTTGTCATTGCCATATCTTTTTGTTCTCAAAATTTAAAATCTATAGAAAGATTCCTAAAAAAAAGGTGAGGCTTCAATCCTCACCTCTTTCCATATAACTTTCGAATGAAGTATATCAGATTACGACAGTCAAATCAAATTGATAGTTGTTAAGATTCCGTACTTAACTCTTCCCACAGCTTCTTTTCTTTTCTAGACAGCCTCCTAGGAATTTCCAGATCAACTCTTACGTATAAATTACCCTTCTGATCTTCTTTCCCAAGCACAGGAACACCTTTTTCTCGAATTCTAAATATCGATCCGCTATCAGTCCCCTTAGGAATTTTAAGTGTAACTTTACCATACGGAGTACCCACCTTTATATCCCCTCCCAATACTGCTACATATATCGGTACTTCCACCCTAGAATATATATCACTCCCCCTTCTTTCAAATCCCTTGGATGGTTCTACTTCAATCTCAATATATAAATCACCCGATGGAGTTCCCTTTGATCCTGCATTACCACCACCTCTAAATCTGAGTATCATTCCATCATATGCTCCAGCAGGAACTTTAATCTTTTCATCTTCTCTTTCAACTTTAATACCAGTACCTCCACATACAGAACAACTTTTTTCTGGGACTTTACCACTTCCATTACATGTATCACATATACTATTCACTGCCATTGATCCCAGTATTGTTCTCTGTACTTTCTGTATTCTTCCACTCCCACCACATGTAGGACAAACCTTAGTTTTCTTTGTCTCACTCCCAGTACCACTACAGTGTGAACAAGGAATATCTCTTTCAATATTAAGTTTAAAAGTACTTCCTTTTATAGACTCATCGAAGGTAATTTTAATCCTATATTTAATATCCGTACCTCTTACCTGAGTTTGTTGTCTAGTATTGCCAAATCCAAAATCAAAACCACCAGCTCCACTAAAGAAAGTACTGAAAATATCTCCCATATCAAACGGAGCACCCTGTTTAAAACCATTGTAACCAGTACTACCTCCAAAACCGGCAGTTGCGGCATGACCATACTGATCATATGCCTTTCTCTTCGATTCATCAGAAAGAATCTCATACGATTCCTGAACCTCTTTAAACTTTTCTTCTGCACCATCTCCCTTATTCACATCTGGATGATACTTTTTAACAAGCTTTCTGTATGCTTTTTTAATCTCATCTTGGGAAGCTCCTTTATCTACTCCCAAGACTTTGTAATAGTCTCTTTTTTCCATATGGAAACTATTCTAGCAGATATATATACTGATTGCCAAGATGTAGCGTGATAGTAACCAACATGCTATCATACATACACTATGCGAAATGAATGGAATATACCTGAAGAACAAACAAAAAAAGTAAAAAGAACAAAAATATTCATATCACTCACTCTCTCGGTAATAGGGATACTGGTAATCCTCTCGCAAGCAATACCACTTACTAAATCATACATAGATGGGGTAATAGAACAGGCTAGGGTCAAACTTATGAAAAACCCTGTTCCAGACTCATACAAAGCATATATAGAAGAAGAGTTCGCATACTACGACCCAAGTAAAAGTTACTTTGACAATTTAGAAGATAGAATAGAAGGATTAACATTCGAAGGGGTATATACATATGACCCCACTACAAATGAAACGAAAAAGATTGTTGTAGATACACAATATGGTAAGGATATGTACCTATCCATTAAAAGTGTAGGTATAGAAGATATTGTAATCATACCTAATGTAGAAAGCACAGAAGAAAAAGTATATGATCAATACCTTAAACGAGGAGTCGCACATTTCAAAGGCACACCACTCCCAGGAGATGGAGGTAACTCTTTCATATATGGTCACAGTTCTGTAGAAAGTTTCTTTGCAAGACATCAAAATCTAGCAGAAACAATATTTACAAGATTGGAAGATATAGATATAGGGGATGATATATATATTGAAAAGGATGGAAACCAATTGTATTACATAGTAAGGAAGAAAAAAATCGTAGAACCAGATGATTTTTCAATACTAAATACTCAGGGCAACAAAGAAGTAATTACACTAATGACATGCTGGCCATTA
>DOZG01000064.1:2392-11064 GCA_003518125.1 Patescibacteria group bacterium | reverse complement strand
ATATTTTGTCATATGTTTCTATTTCAATTAGGTCTTGTTCATGGAGTTTGTCTTGGGATATGATCATTTCACTATCATTATCTGATAGGTGAGTAATATCTCCAATCTTTAATTTATGTGGTATGTAATATTTTTGCATAGAGGATTATATCATTTTGTTGACTTATTGAGGGTTTTCTTATAATTTAATAGTATATAAGATCACTTTTTATATTATGAAAAAGAACCTGTCTATATTAGTACTTGTATTTATTATTCTCGTTGTCTCATTATTAGGTTTGTGTGGATATCTTGGTTATAAATCTTTTATGTATTCCCCACAGAAGGTAAGGGTTACGAATGTTACGGACAGGGCTGCTACTGTGTCATGGGTAACAGATTCCCTTACGAAGGGTACGGTTTTCTATAGTAAAGAAAATAGTTTTTTACCAGCTTTTCTACCATATATTTTTAGTGAGAGGGGATATGATGATAGGGATTATACTGTGGCACAAACTAAATATTTGAACAGAGTGAATCAGAATTACGATGATTATGAATATTCAGAGGAAGATATTTCCGTGTTCAGGCTCGGTAATTACTACGTTCACCATGTTACTTTAAAGAATTTAGATCCTGATACTCAGTATTACTTTAGGGTTAGTGATGGTTTTTGGTCCTGGGATGTTGATACTGTTAATCAGAGTGTTCAAGAGCACGAGTATCCTGTTGTGAATGAGTTTACATTTAGTACTTTTGTTGCACTTGATAGTATTCCAGTACCAGATCCAGCATATGGGAGAATCATTGGTGTAGAGTATGATGATGAGGGGTATATGAGTAGTGATGATAGTATTGATTCTGTAATTTTTGCTTTCCTTATGGATCAAGATCAATCTAAAGTTTCTTTAGCTTTGTCTTCTGTAACTAATACTTCTGGTGGATGGAGTATAGATAAGGCAAATGCTAGATATGGGGATGGTAGTTTAGCTACTGATTTTGTTGAGGGAGATGATTTCTTAGCAGTATATCTACAGTATGAGAATGAGGATTTAACTAGAATGATGGCGTATTCTTTAGGGATAGAGGATACGCCTGTAGAGACTCTTAAGGGTAATGATCCTGATTTAAGAGAGGAGAGTATAGAGGAGGTAGAATCTTTCTTGAAGAGAGTTTTTGTAAGAGGGGTTTATGCAATACCGACTTCAGACTTTTCTCTACCACCACAAAATGGTGATTCTGGTTCGTACTATGATCTAGCAGTATGTGGTGATGGATATGTAACGGGGCATGAGAAATGTGATAGCGATAATGACGAGGGTTGTTCTACGAATGAAGTATGTAATGAGTATTGTAGTGGGTGTCAAGTAGCACAGACTATCCCTAGTAATGAAAGTGGTTCAGGTGGTACAACTACATCTGATGTTGATGATGCAGTAGCAGAATATGAAGTTTTCGACTATGAAGGCGAATGTAATGCTTTACCTGGGTATAGTTGGGCTGAGGAGAAGTGTGTTGCTGATTCAGAAAGAGCAGGGGTGTTCGAAGAAGGTGTCTCAGTTGCGTTCTCTTGTTCTTTTCCTAATTGCTATGAGCCAACTAGTGGTGGATACTACAAACCTATTCCTAATAAGGATTGTAGACCAGCAGCTTGTGCGAATGAATATTCTAGACCTTGGGAGGTTCCTGAAGATGGTTTACTAACAAGTTTAGTCTATTGTCCTAATGAAGAGGATCAGTGTTCAGATGGTACATGTAGAAGTATGTATGATGGTAAGAAATGTCCTGGGGAAATGGTGAGTTGTTGTATCAGAGGGGTAGAGGTAGAGGTAGAGATTGGTTGTTGTGAGAGTCCTGATTATCTGATTACTGCCGATAATCCATGTGTAGGAGAGTTAGTAGATTGTTATATTAGGAGTACAGAGCAAGTATGTACGTTTGCAAAAAGAGTTGCAGAAACTCTTTGTGATAACACATGTCCTACTTCTGCGTTGGAGACGAGTACATCTTATGACAATTATTGTCCATCAGAGTATTGTATAAACTCTAGTTGTGCAAAAATACTTACTCCTGACGGGAACAAAATTTTGAATGGGGAAAATGTAAACAAATATAAAATTCTTTGTGAGAAAGACTCGATCCTAAAAGCTGTTTTTTTAGAGGTTTGTACGGGTTATGATGAGGTTCATAAACAGCTTGTTAATTGTGAAGGAGTGGAAGGACAGAATTCTTTTATGGCTCCAGATTTATTTTGTTGTTATAAAACAGATCATACATATTTAGCAACCAGAGTCACAGGTAATACTTCTATGCAATGTTCTTCTGGTTATCAAGTTTTAATGGGAGCAAGTATGATGCAGAATCCGTCATGTTCTTCTGCTATTGATTCAATAAGTCTTTCTGATTACATAAACCTTCCAGAGGCGACAGATGTGATCATACAAGAATTGGTTGTTCCAGAACCTTTATCTGTACCTACTCCTGAAGAGATTCCGATACCACAAACCACACCAACTCCACCATCTTCTCGGCTGTATAATAATTTTGTTTATCCTATCTATGCGGAAGAACCTAATATGAAATCTATCTTCTATGCTCCTTCTGCTGGTATATATAAAACTTCAGAAGACCTTGAGATATACATTGATGAAGACCAATTAATATTCTTCTATGAAGAACGTAATGGGGAAGCCGGTTATCAATTACCAGAAGATATAGAAAATATTAAAGATACTGATGATTTACTCTATCCATTCCAATACGCAAATCTTACAATAGCTCCAGATACTACAATACATGAAATACATTTGAAGAAAGGTATTAATATAGTGTCATTCCCATTCCTACCCAAAGCACCAAATAGCAATGTCTTCTATGGATCACATATAATGGCTTATGCTAATCGATATTATATCAATGCTGAGAGTATTACATCTTTTGAAAACGGTATGTGGAGTGGAGGGTTACAAAAAACATATGATAGTGAAGGTAATTCTACCATTATGGGTGTAGATTTTCCAATTACAATGGGAAAGGGGTATTTAATAGTAGCTAATAAAGACTTTACACTTAAACTTCCAGGATATGATGTAGAAACTCCAGTACCAGTAGCATACAGTGCGGGCTGGAGTTTAATAGGTATACATGGATACACACAAACCTTCACCGCTCGTACACTCATAGATTCTGTTAATACTGTAAGTGGTCTTACTGCAGACAATGTCACATGGTGGCCTACATCTAAAGGTATGTATGAAGGATTACAAGTATCAGAAGGTACAGAATATGGATTTGATTACCCAATATCTAAATCCAATGGATACTTTGTAAGAATATCTAACTTCGAACCTACTGATACTACATGCAAATCCCTCATATGGCACCCAAACGGTGAATTACATGGTCAATGTGGTAATAACTAGGGATATCTGATATCCTAATACATACATTATTTAAAACATTAATCATATGTTTGAAACAATACCATCAATATATTGGATGATCATTATAGTAGTACCTACTGGGTTCTTTACATTCATACTCTATCAACTAGGTATGGTAATTAAAGACTCTAGAGGAGTAGTACAGAACAGTACTAAGATACTGGAAGAAGCAAACCAAACAATTACTAAAGCTAATACAATATTAGATGATGTACAAACAATTGTTAGTACTACCAAAGGTACTGTAGAAGAGGTAAACCAAGCTGTAATTGTACCAGTAAGAAATATCTCAAACTTACTTTCTACCATCTCTAGTTTTTTCATGGGACTTAAGAAGTAAATAGGAATATCATTAAGTGGGTTAAATAACTATTGAAAAGATATCTAGAGATTAGTATAATAAGGTATCACGAGGGACGGAAGTGTTAAGTGTAAGTGCTTAACACAACAGTCCCATTTTTATTCTCCAAGTTTATCTTTAAGATCATTCATAAGTCTTAATCTTTCTTTATATTATAGTAATAGTTTTGAATACTTATGAATATTAGGGATTGATATTAAGATGTCTCTACCTTTTATAAATAAATGATTAACTAGTACTAATAATTAGGTTATTGTCTAAAATATTGATAAAATGTAATATATAGTAATGTATCTAACTCCTTACCAAAAGAAACAATTAACTACGGTATTTATACTAGTATTAGGAATTCCATTAACACTCTTTGCTATATACAAAGGAGTACAATGGTTTACCAGTGCAGGAGCAGACACCCAACCTAAAGATGTAATATTAGCAAATATCACTACCAACTCTATTACTGTAACATGGACTACTGATAGTAATGTAACAGGTTCTGTAGTTCCGATACTGAATAGTACAGAAGGAAGTTCAGTTATAGATAAAAGGGGAAATGGTAGACGACATACCCACTATATTGAACTTAAAAGCTTAGAACCAGGTACACAGTATGATTTTAAGATAATATCAGGAGGAGATACGTATAATAATACGGAGGGTAATGAATTTTCATTCTCTACTGCCAATATTAGTACAGATACACCGACACCAACACCTGTTCATGGAGAACTATCCGATACTAGTAATAATGATGCCCTACTATATATATTTCCAAAGGATAAGAGTACGTATCCAGTAGCAACAGTACCATCAAGTAATGGGAATTGGTTAATAGATCTATCGGCACTGAGAAGAACTACGAATAAAAGTATGTATACTGTGTCTGATTCCACAAGTCTAATTATCCTAGGAGTATCTAGTGTGGATAGTGGAGGTTTTGTAGAGGGTGAGTATGGAACAATATTTAGTTCTAGTGGGAAATTAACTGAAACGCTCCTATCATCTGGTAGTCTATACGATACATATGTATCTGACAGTGCAAAACTGATAGCTCAAGAAGAGGATGTTACTGTTCCTCCTGTAGTTGACGATGATGATGTATATATACCCCCTGTAGTAGATAATGATACAGATGAAACATTCGATAGAGAGTATGAATTAAGAAGTGATCTTGTATGGATTAATATAGTATCAGCGGAGGACACTTCTTTAACAGAGCCTGATGAATATGGTGAAGATACTGTTATGATAACAAATCTCACAGATGTAAGCTTCTCTGTAATATGGTACTCTCAAGAGTCAGAAACTGGATATATAATGTATGGTACATCAGCTTCTGATTTATCAAGTAAAGGAAGGGATGAAAGAGACGGAATCTCTTCTCAAGGAGAGTACTATCTACATAGTATAGAGGTCACACAATTACAACCAGAAACCACATACTATTTCGAAGTGTACTCAGGGGATGATGTATATGATAGTACAGAAGAAGTAATTACCTTCGCTACAGAATCAAGTCCTCCACAATTTGAAACAGTAGCAGGAAGTATGGATGTAGAGGATTATGAAAATGCTGTTGTAATAGCAACTTTTACAGATGATGATGGCATTGGATCTAGTGGTAGTAGTCATCCTCTATCAACATTAATTGATAGTGAAGGACTTTGGATATTAACAATAGGTGGTGCAAGGAATGAGGATGGTGAATATTTCGACAAAAGTAATGATGATATTGTGAGTTTTACTCCAAAATATTTTAGTGATCCATTACCTGTAGAAACCACTATTGGTGAGGCTACATCTGATGAAGTAGAACTTGCTGCAACCTCAGCTAATACTACCACTTTCAGACGGATACCCCTTCTTTCTGATTACGGTATTCTAATAGATTAATTTATTGAATACCTCTCCTATTCAATGTATATTGTAGTATGTTGGAAAGAATGCATAGAAGAAAAACTTTTCTCTTTTTAATATTCCTAATAATATTTGGAATATTGGTTGTAAAAAAGACTGAGAATATATCTACTATAAAAAGTGATACAAATGAATATATACTAAGTGAAGAAGTAGAGGTTGATAATGGAGAAAATTGTAATCTTCAACAAGATATGTTCTTAGAAATAGATGAGGAATTCAAGCCCATCAAAGAGGTCTATCCAGAAGTTGTGGTGAATGGAAGTAATGTTTTAGGAGCGGACTGTGTATCCCCTTTCTATAGTTACTCTTCAGAAAAGATTTGTGCTAGAACTATATCCTTTAATGCTGATATGGGTAAGGTAGAAAGAGAACTACAAGTCGGAGATGTAGTTAGTAGGATAGCCAGTATTGAGCTTACGGAGATAGAAATCCCTCCACTTATGAACGGTTCTCCTGTAATGGATTCATCAGTTAGGCAGATATATACAGAAGAAGATGGTACAGATCATTGGACATTAAGACCTGCTGGAGAGATGATAACAAAAGAAGTTGTTGCAAGTAGTGCATATCCTGGTGATGAACAAACATTTGGATTAATAGATGCATCTGAGGGTTCTAAAACAAAATCTTTTGGTGTTGAATATACTATAGAAGGGAGTTCTAATGCTGAAGGTTCTGGATCAAATAAGATTTCAATTTCTGAGTATCAAGAAAGTGACTGTAGGGAATACTGTCGAAATTATGCTAACCCTACACCTGAGAAATATCTCTCTAGTTCAGAGATACTGGGTAAATCCCAAAACTATCCAGGTTATTATGATAACCTCTCCGAAGAAGCTAGTGAGGTAATTAATGATTGCGATTCAAGTACAAGGTTTTTTCCGATGGAAATTAACGGGACAAAGAGTGTGGGTTGTACACCAAGTCTTAAAGAGATTATATTATCATTTAAAAAGACGATTACTGATTCAGCAGAAGCGATTAAGTGTTCTTTACTTGGTGAAAGTGATGAAAATTGTGTAAGTACTGCCTCTATCGTAATCATTATGGAGTCCCCATGGGGAAGTAAAAAGGATTGTGCTGATGGTGCATGTGTTACTGAATTTAATGATTTAAGAAATGGTAATTTCACCTCTCCTGGTGGGAATAGTTCAGGAAAGATTTATATTTTAACCGATTGTTATGCCAATATATCAGGTGTGGGGAATAAAAAGTTATCATGTGCTTGGGATGTTGATTACATTACTGAAGAATTAGAATTTCAATCTCATGATAATATACCTCAAGAGGTATTTCCTGATAAGATATCATATATGAACTTCCATGTTCGTGAGGGAGAGAATAGAACAGATCCTGTGTATATAATGTAGTATTTAATATTTTATAACTGTCTAATGAAAATAAAGAAATTTCATACAGATCTATTTATATCGGTGTTAGTTATCGCTTTTTTCTTTCTGTCTACTAATGCGTATGCGCAGGAAGAAAGTCAGGGTATAGATCTAAGTTCAGCATATGGTGCTACTGTTGAGGCTGTGAATGTAGGGCAAGGGGCAGAACCAGATGAGTATAACTCTGCTAGGTCACAGGCTGTTAATGCAACTTCTTCAGTTGCTAATGCTATTATTTATATAGCACCAGAGATATCCTCAAATTATCAAGCTATGTTGGAATCAGATACACTTCCACAAGATATGAAACGAGGTTTATATGGGATGACCGCAGATGGTGTATATGCTATGTATCAATCTCAACCTCTTGTGAATGTGTATGCACATTTGGCAGAAGAATGGGTGCCTGGCTATCAGTCTGATACTGCAATATATGCTGCTATTTCTACTGGACCATATGATTCTGGGTATGATGAATTGATGAATGTTGGAATCAGTACACTCTGGGCTCAGGTCAGAAATATTACATATGTGTTTTTTATTGTAATAATGATTGTAGTTGGTTTTATGATAATGTTTAGGAGTAAGATAGGTGGTCAGACATTAGTCACTCTTGGAAATACATTACCCAATATCATATTAGCTTTAATTGGAGTTACTTTTAGTTTTGCAATAGCTGGATTTATAATAGATATTGGTGGATTACTAATGGTTATTCTTGCGGATATGTTACAAGGTGCTAGTGGGTATGAGGATTTGGTAACACTTGAGAGTTTTGGAAGTATATTTAGAGCATTTGTACCACAAGGATTGTTTCAAGAGGCACTTCCTTCAGGAGACTTTGGAAGTAAGGGAATTCTTGGTATTTTAGGTGGAGTTGGAAGTGGTGCTGGTATAATTGCAGGTATAGTAGCAGCGTTTACTGGATCAGCTATTATAACAACAGCTCTAACCTGGGGATTACCTCTCCTACTTATTCTTCTAGCAATTCTGGGTGTTGTAACCTTTGGTGTCTTTAAGGTCTTTCTTACTCTGATAAAAGCATATATTGGAATTTTAATAGGTGTAATTACTGGCCCATTCCAGATCGCTATGTCTGCAATGCCTGGTAAAGGTGTAAGTTTCATCAATTGGATGAAGAGTATATTAAGAAATGTATTGGTGTATCCAATAACATTTGCCATCTTAAATATCCCTGGTGTTCTCTATTCCTTAAATGGTGGAGAAGTATCTCTTCCTGGTCCAGACAAACTTACCCTTACTCAAACACAGGTACAGATGGACCAAGGGATGGGTTTTGTTAATAATCTGCTGATATTTATACTTCAAATCTTCGTAATTTTTGCTGCTTCGAAGGCAGATAAATATGCACAAGCCATCATTCCACCAACTACATCACAAGTTGCGGGCAACGCAGTAGCAGAAGCAAAGCAAGCTCTGAGTGGCATACCGTTAGTGGGAAGTTTAATAAAGTAATTGAATATATATGGCTGGATATAAAGGTAAAACTCAAACAATATCATCTGTTTCAGATATTCTAGGTTTTATCCTGGAACAATCTGAAAAACCCCCAGAGAA
>DOZG01000064.1:0-2317 GCA_003518125.1 Patescibacteria group bacterium | reverse complement strand
TAGTAGATGCACTTGCTTTACCTGGTACATTTGCAGGTGATGAGTATTTAAAAACAATGCAAAGTCTTGTGGATCCGGAAATTAAAATAGGATCACAAGTTAATCGTGTACCAAAAGTTAAGCTTATGGCTAGTGATCTACCTGAGTTTTTTAAAAATCCTGATGCATTTATAGATAAAAAATTCAAAGCTATGAGGGACTTATCTAAGGCGGCAAGACTTCAATGGGCTGGAGAGCAGATGAGGATGTTGGCAGGTAGTACATATGCTAAGAAAATGGGTCTATTCAAAGGATATGGTGATCTTAAACCAATGCTTGAGAGAGCAATGGGACAATCCTCGCAAGATTCTGCGAATCCAAGGGATCAGCAATGGATTGCAAGAGCTTCTGAAGAGTTAAGACAAAAAGGGTTTACAAGTGCTGAGATAAGAAAGCTTCAGTTAGAAATAAATGCGAGTAGAGATCCTGAACGTAGAAAAAGGCTTGAAAAAAAATTAGATAGAATTGGTGGTTTAAAACATCTTCAAGAGTTAGAGAGACAGTTATCTAATTTAGATAAAAAAAGTAATACAAGTGATTGGAAGGAATTAAAAGGGAGGATTGAAGGTATTACAAAGGGGTTATCTAGTACCGAATCTTTTCGATCCCTATTAGGGTTAGAATTTAAAGGGAGGGAGGATAAAATATTAAGAGGGAGGAAAAAGTCTGAGTTAACGAGGGTTGAATTTGAGGAATTAAATAAAACGCAAAGTGCAAACAATATGTTAGGTCTATGGAGGAGCTATAGCGCTTTCGAAACCAGAGATATCAATGGTATAAAAGTAAAATTGCATAATGCACGCAAACATATACAAACTACCAAAAAAGGACTCAACGAACAGATACAAGCTATTAAAGATGGTATCCCATGGGATATTGGTAATGGACGCACGGTTGATTATAGTAGACTTTCCAAATCACAAAGG
Source organism: Patescibacteria group bacterium (assembly GCA_003518125.1). Lineage (GTDB taxonomy): Bacteria > Patescibacteriota > Dojkabacteria > SC72 > SC72 > UBA9296. Next base: position 1,352 of record DOZG01000064.1, on the reverse strand, counting down.
AGTGCTGAAATATCAGTAGCAAGAAAAGGTATCAGGCAATTAAACTCTGCAGGTAGATCTCTTAATAGTGTACGCCTATGGAGTAGTGTTGGAAAACTTGAGGGTATATATCATGGTATAAAAGCGACTTTTGGTTCAGGAGGCTTCGAGAAAATACTCAATAGAGAGTTCTTTGATCCTAAATATGATTATTTTGGATGTCCTTCTAGGTTGGATAATTTAGATCTCAGTAGGGATAAAGATCAGAAATGGAATAGTGTTGAGTTCGTAAAATCAAAGTCGGTAGATATTAGAGGTAAAAAAAATCTTGTGGAGAATTATAATGAAATAATGGTTCAACTTTACTATCTTAATCCTGTAACCTGGGTGAAATCTTTAGTTACAGGAGAAGGTTTTGCTTGGATTGCGGATAAGAAAAGAGCAGAACTTCTAAAGGTGTGGAGTGTAAAAACCGGAGTGTTCGAGGGTTTACAGGATCGCAAATTTTGGCAGTTTTATAAAAAGTGGAAGGGTGCGGATCCTAATACACAAGGTGTTTTACTTGCAGAGAATTCTAAGTATAAGAGGTTAATGAAACAGTTCGTAGAGTTTGGACTAAAGGATAAAAACAGTAATTTTGCTAAGAAATTTTTAAAAGCAGAAAGGATTGCTGAAAAATTGGAAAAGTTTGCTGACATAGCGAAGTTCTTCGGTACTCCGGCAAGGTTACTGAATTGGTTCAATGAGAAAACTCTAGGTAAGCTTCAAGAAACAGTTCGAAATGGTGTTTTTAAAGTTCTCTCCAAACTTAAGGTTTTTACTCAGGATAAAGCTGCTATGGCATTCCTTGAATCCTGGAAATTAACAGGTGGTGCAGCTCTTACTAGTGCAATATCACAAGCCATCATTGGAGCCTTAGGTCTTGCTAGCAGTAGTGTAGCTGGTCCAGTTGGTTTTGCATTAACTATAGTAATATCTGAGATTTTAGAGAAAGTTACCAAAGTAACTATTAAAGTATTAATATTTGCAATTGTTGGTATATTTGGTTTCATCATCCTAGTCACTCCTACAGCGACAGGAAATCTTCAAGCGCAAACAGATGGATATTCACGAGAGATTCCAGGTTCTATAAATTACAATACAGGTTTTGGTGGTTATGGTGACTCAGGATCTCTGGGAGGAGGTGGAGGTGGAGGACTTGATATAGATGTACCAGCTCCTACTAATTCAACTTGTCCATTAGGAGATGCTGCTTATGTATGCACACAGGGATTCACGAATACAACATGTACGCATAAGAATATTAAAGATAGAAAACCAGTAGATTTAGCTTTAATTTCGTATTTCTATGCTCCACAATACTGTGACACATC
>DOZG01000051.1 GCA_003518125.1 Patescibacteria group bacterium | reverse complement strand
GTAGCTGAGAAGAATAAAGTTTGCTTTTTATCTCTAAGTTTGGAGATAAGGAAGGATATATCTGGAATAAATCCCATATCTAGCATCCTATCAACTTCATCTAGAATTATATTATTAAATTTACTTAAATCAAGAACTTTTCTTTCATACAGATCTTTTAATCTTCCTGGTGTACCAATTACAAACTCAGGGTTTCTTCTAAGTTTGTTAATTTGACTATTAATACGAGTTCCTCCAATAACAAGTGTGGAGTATATGTTTGTATCTCTCGCAAGATCTCTAAATTCATCTTCTATTTGAGATGCTAATTCTCTTGTAGGTACAATTATTAAACACTTTTGAGAATGATCTTTAATTGTTTTATCTATCATTGGAATTAGAAAGGCTCCTGTCTTACCCGATCCTGTACTTGCAAGACCTAGAACGTCTTTTCCATTTAGGATAACGGGTATTGCTTGGTCTTGTATCTTAGTGGGATTCTTGTATCCTTTCCTTTGAATGTTTTGTTTTAACATCTTACTACTGACATTAAAATCTTCATAGGTTTTATCTTCAACATATATTGAGGGTGCGACATATCCTTGTTCAGCTTTCGCAATATATTTTTGGGTAGGTATCTTCTTACCACCGTATCGTCTTGGTTTATACGATCGTTTTGATCTGTAATTTTTATGCGTGTTATATCTTCTTCCCAAAGGAATTTATTAAAAAATTTATAATCTCGATTCTATTTAATCGGCGTACAAAATAGATATCGTTGGATTATATTCTTACGGAAAGAGTATTCACTTGACTCTAGTTTGGACAATAACGAGGAGTAGTATATCATGATATGTTTAAGAAAGCTATTTATTAAATTCTTACATTAGAAATGAATCGGATGAGGTACTATAAAAGTTTAAGTTTTCCTGAGCTTCTCTAGTGTAATATCTGGTTCTAAAATATTGTAATCAATTTTCACTTTTAATATACGTAATACTTTGTCATTTAATATATTCAAATCTATATTCCCATCGTTTACCTCCCCTACTATGTAGTTGTACACATCTTTTTGTAGATCTGGGTGATTATTACGATATTTACTGTAAATTAGAATATCATTTCCTGCAAGTAAGGCTTGTTTGGCAAGTATACTGTATTCATCGATATTTTCTATAGCATCCATTTCCATATCGTCTGAGATTACAATACCTTCGTAATTAAAAGTTTCTATTAATCTTTTATTTATTATTTCATTAGATATTGTAGAAGGTTTACTATCAATATTTGGATATTTGATATGTCCTACCATTAATGCATTTACTTCTGTTTGTTCTAATATTTTACTAAAGGGTTCTATATATGTATCCCATTGGTTTCTATCTATATTCACTACTGGAAGATTGTAGTGAGAATCAGGGGATGTATTACTGTGTCCTGGGTAGTGTTTAGGTACAGGTATTATTTCTGCTTGTGTATATCCGTTTATGGATGAAATGCTTTTTTGTAATATTTCTTCTTGATTTCCTCTATATACCCTATCGTAAAGAAAGGAATGTGTATTTGTAATGTATTCTACTACTGGTGCTAAGTTCATATTTATACCTAAGCCTTTAAGAATCTCACCTCTGGAGAGGGCTAGATTAAATGCTTGTTGGGGAGTAGTTATAGAGGATTGTGGTTTAGTTAAGGTTTCATTCCACTCTATCCTAGCAACTGGATTACCTTCTTGGTCTATTGATATGAATAGAGGTATGGGGAGTGTTTGTTGTATTTGGGTTGTTAATTGAATTAATTGTTTTTCATTATTGATATTTTTACTTAGTAGTAAGACTCCTCCTAGATGAGTGTCTTGGAAGAATTCCTGGGTTTTGGTGTTAAGAGTAGTACCGTCAAATCCGAAGATGAATAGTTGGCCTACTTTTTGTTCTATACTCATTTTGTTCAGTATTACCTCTTCTATTGGTTTTAGAGGAATAGAGTTTGGATCGAATAGTGTTCGTTCTGGTTCATAGTGTTGTGGGAATATTACGAAGGTTAGAACGAGGAGAGTAATTAGAAATGTTTTATAGATATATTTCATATTTAAGTATATAGGTGATGTGATGATAAGTGAATAATAGATAAAGTTGTTGTTTCAAAATTTGATAATTCTGTCCCTCTTTTAAAATAACTTCTTATTAGTATTGCTCTCTCCTTGAATCCTGTTATACTAGTATTAGTATCAAAGATTAGTTAATTAAATAAGTTTATGGCAAAGCCAACAAAATACGCAACTCCTATTTGTCTGGGTCTTAGTATAGTTGCAGTAATAGGGATATTAATAAGTTTATTCTATTATTCTCCTCTGATAGCAATACTATTCTTAATACCTACTGTTGCTTATGAGATTTATAGAACCGAAGGAGCATCTACGAAAACATCCTCTATTATTATTGCTTTTGTTTTATTCTTTGAATTGATTTTAATAATATTTAATATAGATATAGATATTGCAGAATTTTTGGGACAGGAGAGTAGATATATAGCTGGGTATGAGGTACCTCTGGGAACATTAACAGTCATAGGACCAACTGTAATGGCCATTCTTTCTGTAATACTATTTATTCGTACACGAGGTAGATATACAAAATGGTTATCAGTAATTATTTTTGTAACTTCGTTCGTAATAATATATGAACTCAATCCAGAAAGCTTCAAGGAATTATTCAAGTATGGAATACAGGAGTTATTGGACAGATTTGCTTATATCTAATTTTTTATATTTTATCTAATGAAAAATTTTTTTAGGTTTTTCACTTTACTTTTGATTTCTACATTTATCATTGGAACAACAAGAGACGATGCTATGGCTAGCCAGCTCTCTACCTGTGGAGACTCTTTCTCCAATGCAACTATGCTTCAACAGGGAGAATATTCTGGTGGTGTAATTAGTAAGGATAGTGATTGTTATTATTATATCAATGTTACAAATGGGTATGAATTAAATATAGATTATGAGCTTACAGCTAATCATTTTTTGGGAGATGTAACTTTATACGACAGTGATGAGAATAAATTGGTTAGTGAAGGTGAAGAGAATGGAACATTAAGATGGCTAGGAGCAAATGAAGGAGAATCTCAAAACAAATACTATTTAGTTATAAAGAGTTCATATGCAATTGATAGTTTTGCCTTGTCTATTAATTTAATTGATGAGATGGATGCTGGAAAGGGAGAAGATGCTGGTGGTGATTTTGATAATTTCATTGAAATAGAATACGGTGAATATACTGGATATTTATCAAGCTTTACTTTTGGAAATATAGGAGGAAATGATGAGAAGGATTATTATAAATTAGCTGTAAAGAAAGGCGATAAAGTAACAATACAAGTTACTCCTAAAGGAAATTTTTATACAGGTTGTGCTGTATATGATAATAAAAGATCAGCATTATTTAACGATGATGGATTAGATGGGAATGCAGGCGAAATTATTTTAGAAACTTTCAATATTGACAAAGATGGTTACATATTCATTGTTGCAAAAATGTCTTCTTTTAGTGGTTCATGGGGAGAAATAGATGAATATACCTTGCTCGTTACAAACGAATCAGTGAATAGTCTTGGAGGAGAAATAGGTGAAGATAGCGAGACTCCAGGTGAAGAGGTAAATAATGTTGGAAGTTTAAGTATGAGAAATCCATTAATTTTAGGGTTCTCAATAGTTTTAGGTATACTTTTATTAGTCTTTATTATCGTTATTATTTCAATGTTATCTAAAAAGAAAAAGAAAGGAGTAAATAAAAAAGAGAAAACTCCAACCGAAAAGAAAAATACTCAACAACAGGTAAGTAAACAGATTATTGAGAATAAGGATAATATAAAGAAAGTTCCTAAAGTCGAAAAAGTAAATAGTAAAAAAGAGCTTCCCAATATAAAGAACAAAGATGACAAAGAGAGTCATTCAAAAGTTAAAGTAACAGTCAATGAGGGAACTGATGTTGAAGTAAAGATGGTAGACAAAAAGAAAGAAACAAACTGAATATTAAAAAATAGAATAAAACTTAGATAGAAGTTTTATCATTTATAACGATGATATTAGTTTTAACATCATATCTTCGAATTCTTCTCGATAAGGATAGCCCTCTTTCTTTAAGTTACTGTTAATTGGAATTATATAGTGATCTATAAATGTCGTCCCCCCTACATGTGTAGTTTCAGTTTTCGTTTTAAATTTTGTAAGAGATTGACAAAAGGATTTCCCAGAGGGCATAAGATTTAAATAAGTAAGAAAATCTCCCGTAATCATATAATTCTTTGTTTGAACTGCTTGAAGAATACAACCATTAATAGGAAGATCTTCTTTGTCAAATGCATTAGCTGGGAGTTTTACCCGTGTATCAATCCCTCCTCCTCCTCCTGTATTTCCGAAAACTGAATCCTTTAAACCATCTGCTTTAATTGGTTTTTTCTCTGGGTTACTTTTAAATGGAGCAAATGCGTAAACAGCACTATAACCATGAAAATCTCCCTCTTTATATTTTACTTTCATTTCAAATGTTTCTTTTACTACTTGTTTTGAAACTGAAGTCAACTCTTTTAATGTTTCATTTATTTGTGCATCTGTAGCCCCTTGTTTTTTCATCATCTTTTTAACTTCAGGACTTTTAAATACATCTGCAGGAGTCATATTTTCTGCCCCTGGGATAGGTATATTCATAAAACCTTTTGTAAATTGAGTAGAGAGATTTTCTAAAGCTTGTGCCGCTGCTTTCGGACTAGCATATTTTGCTATACTAATATTCACCCAGAGATCACATTCTTCAGGCATATCTTTATTTATATTTGTACGTAATTTCTCAATGCTTGCAACACTTTCCCCAGGTAGATATCCTGCTTTTACAAAACTAGTTAATGTGTTATAGAAATCAGTTAGTTTCCCTTTTTTTGTAGATATTCCAACAGTTGAAGTAGTTTCTATTACATTTCCTCTTTCCTCTCTCTTTAGAACCTTATTTGCTTGTCCTTTTATTGAATCTATATGAACTTCTGGATTTAAATGTCCAAGACGGAAAAGCAACTGTTGTCCACTTCCCTTTTGGTCTAACATCTTCCACCTTTTAGTATTTGCAAAGTCTTTAAATTGTAATTGTTGTAACTTCATATGAAATATAATACAAATATTATTTCAAGGAGACGAACAATATTTTCCTAATCATCTGTTTTATTTTTTCATTCTTTCTATGCTTTTTATTTGTTTCTAGCATCGGTTCCTTTTTCTTCTTCTTCTTTCTTTTTTCTTTTGAGTAAGATTATTAAAAGGATTGAACCGAGTAAGAATAGGACTGTAATTGAAACCCATCGAAGGTCTCCTTCTGTAATGTTGTACCAAAGTCCTGTATTTGTATCTTCCTCAATTTCATTACTTACTACATCTTGAGAACCTTTGATGAGGGTAAAAAGGTTAATCTTAGCACTACCGAGTTCCCCATTCGTTGATTGAGCATCTATATCATATGTTCCATCCTCTAATTCCGAGATGGAGAATACAACATACCAGTTTCCATCTTCATCTGCTATTGCAGTATATGCATTTTCTCCAATGAACACAGCTACTGTGTCTCCTGGGTCTGTTGTTCCTGTTATTTTCATTGTTTCCTCGTCTTCTACAAGTACAATCCCCTCTTCTACTTCTACAATTGAGTTGTCTATGATGACACTTTGCAATGTTGGTTCATTGATGTCTTCACTTGCTTCTAATATTTCTACATCTTCTTTTTCTTGTGCTTCATCTGGAATTGTACTGACACCTGGTTGGTCATCTTGTGGTGGGTCTTCTTGAGCAGGTTCCTCAGAAGGTGGATCTTCTTGTGGAGGTGGTGGTTCTGGGTTGTCTCTTCCCATATCCACATCGTATCCGTATGTGATAAAGGTAAAATCTCCTGAATAATCAGTTGATCCTTTTCGTCTACTTCCATTTCCATAAGCATCAGAGGAAGAGTATAGCCAACT
>DOZG01000050.1 GCA_003518125.1 Patescibacteria group bacterium | reverse complement strand
TTAGCAATTTAGCCTTTGTTACAACATTTTTGGACATTTTCTTGACAAATCATATTTCAATATGTGATATTTAGATAATTAAATAATTAGATTATCTAATTATGAAGAAAATACTAATATTTTCCCTATTTGGGTTATTTATGATGGGTATGGGTATGCCTGCAGCTCATGGCCTTTCAGGTAAAGAGTTCGACGAAGCTGTAAGTGGCTTAGAACCTGGAGCTATCTCAGAGCACGTCAGTTCGGGTAGATCAGGTGAAATGCCATCACTACACAGTGTAGATGGTAAGACCTTTGGTGGTCTAGTTAGTGGTCTTGCCAAAAGTTCTCCTGGAGCTATTGCAGATCATGTGAGATAAAGAAATCCTATCTTATCAATTGAGCCCCCTATTACAGGGGGCTTTATCATATTTAGGCACTAGCAGTCATAATGCATGTTTGTTAATCTCCTCTACTAACCCTACTAATAAAGGGTACTAGAGATTGCAGTTTCCATCTCTAGCCATTCTGCCTGTTCCATTTCCCTGCCCCCTTCTCATCCCTCCTTGACCTAAACCTAGCTCTTCTCTAATCTCATTTGCAGCTTCTGTATCTCCTGCTTGAGCTAACTCTCTAGCTTCAACAAAAGAATCAAAGTCCTCCTCATCAATCTTGTTTACTATTCCAGGATTCCTTCCATCCTCAGTCATTATTTCTACCCACGCATTATAGTCTTTAGACTCAAAAATCTCTTCCATCTCTGCTTCTCTTCCCTCTGTATGGTTAGGACCTACCTCAGTATAGTCTCCTCTGTATGCATCTGCTTGTGTTGTAGTGAATGCAATTACTCCTAAGAAAGCTACTACTAACGTTCCTAGTATTATCACTTTGTTTTTCATGTTACTTGAAATATAAATTAAGTATATGTAGAGAACAGTAGATATATATCTCTACAAAAATATATCTACAAAGAGAATAAATTACCTCTCTAATATGTATTACGGATTTAGTGATAAATTTCTTGCATTCTTCTTCCCCTACCTTCCCACGGAAGAACATCTGAAGCCTTAAAAGTATTGTCTTCAAACATATTCCCATATGCTTTTATTTTCTCTCCCTTTCTTAGAGATACAGCTCTTCTAATCTGGGCATCTGTAATATTTACACTCCACTGCTCTCCATTGAGATCTATAATCATAATATACTCACCCTCCAAAGACTCTTTTAACGAGACAATCTCTCCAGCAAGATATCCTTGTTCAGGTCTATCCCATACCCTATACCTTGGATCAACGATTCTAGCGTACTCAGGGATCCTCTCAGCAAGTATCCCGTTGATATATCTGGGCAGACCCATTGAATAGATTCCATAGCCAAGTACCATTATCATTAAGGTATTAGTTATTACTAATTTAACAAAGGATAATTTATAACCCTTATCTGTATATCTGAAGTTAAGGTATGCGATAACTACAAAGAGAATCGTGAGAACAACCCAGACCATTGGAATAGCAAGGATTAATACCTCAAAAAGATCATTTACCGAAAGGATTAATTCAAACGCATCACTAGAGTCGAAAAGGAATATCGTTAAAGCAAAACCTATAGATCCAAAAAGGATATTAAGGACAAACAGAGTCCAAAGTATGTAGTTTCTCAAAACAAAACTCCATCTACCTATTGGTTTTATATCCTCTTTCTCTATCTTTTCTAATATCTCTCTAGATATTCTTGCCATATTTCTCTATTAATATCTTAAATTTCTTCTTTCCCCTACTAATTAGAGATGCTACTGTACCACCAGGGATACATAGTGTGTCCGATATCTCATTATACTCCATCTCTTCAAAATATCTTAACACTAATGCTTCTCTATACTTCCTATCTAGCTTAGCAAGTAGATCTCTAACTTCAGAACCTTTAAGGTTCCTTAGAAAGTCATCCTCAATGTTATTCTTCGAGGGGATTCTATCAAATATTTCATTATCTTTAATTTCAGTAATATCTGTATTTTGTTTTCTTAGAAAGGAAACAGCTTCATTATGGGCTATCCTGTATATCCAGCTAGAAAATTTATACTTATTTTTATAACTTTTTATATTTCTGTATGCTTTAATAAAGACATCCTGTAGGATATCTTCTGCATCTTCTTTGTTAACATACAAAATCCTCCTTATATATCTAAACAGTTTCTTCTCGTATCTATCTATAATATATTTGTAATTATCCCTTTCATATATAGTTAATTCAACTATCTCTGAATCGGATAGTTTATCTATTTCCTTTTTATTCATTATTTACAATACCATTAATTTGAAGCAGATTATCAATTGTATAATCCGAGATATATTCAAAATCATCCTCTGCAACTTTTAACCAGATAGTTATCATCTTTTGATCTTTACCAGTATCTAAATCACCCAGTTCATCATCTATGTAATACACAATATCCTTCTCTGACTCTGGGAATTTGTCTAAAAGCACTTTATATATCTCAGGATTAGGTTTCTTTAGCCCATAATCTCCACTAAAGACTATCTCATCAAAATACTTAGGAAAATTAAACTTCTTAGATAAATAGTGACCCCACTCTTTAGGAACATTAGATAGGATTGCTAGTCTATATTCCCCCTTGAGCCTATCAAGAACATCAATCGTTTCCTCCCTTAGTTCAACACCTTCTAGCATTTCCTTTTCAATACCTTGATCTTTTGCATTAACTCTACTCCAAAACTCCAAGTTAGAAATCTTATCAATCTTGTACAATTCATATGCATTTCTAATC
>DOZG01000091.1:2354-12977 GCA_003518125.1 Patescibacteria group bacterium | reverse complement strand
GTAATATCTCCATGGGATAAGAGTGTTTTGGATAATATATCAAAAGCTATCTCAAACGCTAAGCTTGGGTTCTCTCCAGTTACTGAAGGAGATCATATTAGAGTAATGACCCCAGAATTAACGGAAGAAAGAAGAAAAGAGTATGTAAAAATTATGAAAGATAAGACAGAGGATGCTAGGGTAGCAGTAAGAAGTGTAAGGCAGAACTATAGGAAGGAGTTGGATGTTATGGAATCTGATGGTTTTTCTGAAGAGGAAGCGGATAGGATAAGGGATAATATTGAGAAACTGGTAAAGGAGTATAATGAGAAAATAGAGAAGATGAAGGAATCTAAAGAAAAAGATCTAATGACTATCTAAGAGATTAAATTGATTACAGCTTAATATGGATATAGTGGTAACTATTCTTTTGCTTATATTGGTTCTTGGTATTCTAGTCTTTATCCATGAATTAGGCCATTTCTTAGCTGCTAGGATTGTTGGTGCAACAGTATATGAATTTGCATTAGGCTACGGTCCAAAACTCATATCAAGAAAGATTAAGGGTACAGAGTATAGTATTAGGTTACTCCCTCTTGGAGGTTTCGTAAAAATACTTGGAGATGGTGATTTTGGTAAAAAGGGCGAGAAGGAGTTAAAAAAGGAGGATAGGGAGGGTAATCTTAAAAACAAGAGTAAATTAGCACAGATATTTGTAATGTTAGCAGGTATTATTATGAATATCCTTCTTGCGATTGTCGCATATTCTATAATGCTTGGTTTTAGTGATTGGAAGGTAAATCTGTCATATGAATTTGAAGATTTTAAACCACTGGGTGCTACCATTGTTAGAGAAAGAGAGATAGATGTCCCTTATCAAGTCCTAGAGGGTAGTTTAGCAGAAGCTTCTGGTATGCCAGGGGAAGGGTATATAAAGAATATTAATAATGAATTTGTTGAATATATTGAAGATATCTCTAGACTGATTGAGGGGAATGATACAGTAGTAATTGAGGCTTGTGATTTGGATAGTGTATGTAATGAGTATAACGTTGTAGTAGGGGATGATGGGAAGATTGGTATTGCGATTGGTTCAAACTACTACATTTCCATCAACTATTCTAACCATAAAATCTTTAGTGGTTTTTCTCATTTAATAAATAATACTAGGTTAATTAGTAGGGTATTCACGGACCTATTCAAAGAGGCAAAAGACACTGGTGATTACAGTACCCTTTCTAATTCTGTTTCTGGTCCAGTTGGTATGTTTTTCTTAATAGATTACTTTAAAGAATTGGGTTGGGTTCCTTTTATTGCTTTAATAGCTGATCTTTCTCTTTCTTTAGCTTTTATGAATATTTTTCCCATTCCTGCCTTAGATGGTGGAAGGGTATTAATTCTTTTAATAGAGAGTGTATTAGGGAAGGATCTTAATCCAAGAGTAGAAGCCCTTATAATCAATCTTAGTTTTATTCTTCTAATGGTTTTTGTAGTTGTTGTAATGATTAAGGATATTGTTAATATTAATGAGTTGAAAAGTTTGTTTGAATAGTATAAATTATTAGTAATAAGATTAAGTCTGCCTATTTATGATTATATCTAAGAAAGTTAAGACTATCTTCCTTATTGTTTTAGGAGTGTTAATATTAAGTGGTGGAGGATATCTTCTTTGGAGAATTAATCAACCAGAGACAGTAGCGCCAGAGGATAGTGAGGCTGGGTTGTTGAATTGTCCAGATGACTATACTGAATTCTCTATGCCTGAGGATGATGAGGGGGCCCTCTATTGTGTCGACGGTGAATGGGTGGTTACAATGCCACTGGCTTGTTATAAATCTGTATACGATGTTTGTGTTGATGGTGAGCCTGGTTGGGTAACATATGTTGCTCCTACCCCCCCCACCACCTACACCCTTCGATATACTGCAGGTTCTAATGGATCTCTTACTGGGAGTGCTACACAGACAGTGAATAAAGGGAGTAGCGGTACAGCAGTAACTGCAGTACCAGATAGTGGGTATGAGTTTTCAAAATGGAGTGATGATATTACTACGAATCCTAGAACAGATAGTAATGTTCAAGGGAATATAACGGTTACTGCAGAGTTTTTAGTAGAATCTTCAACAATTACCCTCACCTATATGGCAGGCCCTAATGGAAGTCTTACAGGTAATACCTCACAAACAATAGAACTTGGAGAAGACGGTACAGCGGTAACAGCTGTTGCTGATAGTGGGTATAGATTTGTGAAGTGGCATGATGGTGTTACAGACAATCCAAGAATAGATAAAAATGTGTATGGTCCATTAGCAGTAACTGCAGAATTTGAAGTAGGGTTTCCTACCTCGTATACTCTTGGCTATGATATATGGTTAGATGAAGATGGGAATAAGAATGGAACTCTTACAGGGGATATTGCACAGACAGTGGACCCAGCTGGGTATGGTACAGCAGTAACAGCAGTACCTAATACTGGTTATCACTTTACACAATGGCATGATGGTGTTACAGATAACCCAAGGACAGATGGTCCTGTATACGGTGATCTATACTCATATGCGCAATTTACTGTAGGTGGGGAAGAACCTCAAGTCCCTCCTGGTACGGGTGATACTGTACCTCAGACAGGAATATTTGACACAGTGCTTGGTACAGTATCTGTAGGTACTGCTTTTATCTTGCTTGGTGGTTTAGTAAGTCAGTATTCCAAACTTAACTATATGTTTGATTCTATCTCCGAGAGATCTAGGTTTAAAAAGGATCTTAGAAGAGAAAGAAGGATTAATAGGAGGAGGAGTAAGCTAGAAAAAAGATTTAAGTAATGAAGATAAAGATTACTAAGAATGGTAAAATTTTGTTATTTGTAATACTAGGTATTATTGTTTTAGGTTCAGGTGGTTATCTATTATGGAGAACATTACAACCTGAAACAGTAGCGCCAGAGGATAGTGAAGCAGGGGGTGGGGCTGGGAGTTGTTGTTGTTTAGATGATAACGTCGATGGCAGTTGTGACGATTCGAATTGTCCTCATAGTGTCTGTCCTAGCGGTTTGGTTTGTAAGGATGTCGGTACCAAAAATGGGACCTGTGATGATAATGGTGCAGGATGTGGTGTATGTCAAACGGTTCATCAAGGTTGTTATTGGAGTAGTGAATTCGGAATAGAGGGACTTTATGACTGTGATGGTGATTCAATAGATTTAAATTCTGGTCTTTGTTATTGTACAGAGGGTAGTCAAGCAGATGATAAATGTTGGAGGCAATCTGATCAATGCAAATGTGCTAATACATGTAGTTCTGGACCCGTTAGGACATGTGCTCAAACTGAACAATGTGAGTTTCCTTTAAATGCTTATTACGACTCTGACACTGGACAATGTACCTGTGTAAGATGGGATCAGCAATCACATAAATATGGTTTAGGTACTTACTGTTCTACAAAACCTCTACTATGTTCTTTTTCTAAAAGTTGTGAAAGTGAGGGCCTAATAAGTTGTGGTGTCTCTGGGGATGGGGGAGATAAAACTGGTTGTACTGTGATAGATTCCTGCGATTCTTGGTGTGGTGGTTGTGGAAATCTTAGTGTTTACAAATTATATTGTAAAGAAGAAATTGTTGTTACACCCTCCTGCGGAGATGGAATACTTGGAAATACGCAAGGTGAAGAATGTGATCCTCCAGGAGATGCTTGTACTGATATAAATGGCAATGCCTCAACATGTTCGGATGCATGTAAATGCCCAGTAATTGATATTGAAGAAACCTGTGGAGATGGAATATTGGGTAATACCGAAGGAGAACAGTGTGAATTAGGTGACCCTACAGGAGTATCATGTACATGGGATGTATGTAATCAAACCACATGTGTATGCCCAAGCAGTAATCCAGACTGGAGTATCTCAAAAGTAGGTGTAGAAAGCTGTATAGAAGATGGAGAGACCATTGAAGGAAAAGCAATATATACAATCACTGTAACTAATACAGGAGACGCTCAAGGCAATATTGATAGAGTGGTAGATAATCTAGATAGTAAAGTAATTGCTAATTACCTAAACGATATATCTGGAGTTGGAACATACGCTAGTGGACAGATTACATGGGATTTAGAAGGAGACGATGAAATATTTAGTGTAGATGAAGCTCAAACATTTACATATTACATACAGATACCATCTAGTGCATTTGGAACATATGACAATACTGTAACTGCATACCCCAGTGAAGGAGACAGCTTCTCTGTTGATGAAACAGTTGTAATAGATTGTGACATACCTACAGAGGAAGAAGAAACACCACAAACAGGGATCTTTGAGGATAGTGTAGTAAGAATTCTCTTTGGTCTAATACTAATCACTGTTGGATTAAACTGGAACAAACTAAATTACAGTATTACAGAATATCTATCAGATAGGAGAATTAAAAACTTTGAAAACAGAGTAGCAAAGAAGAAGTAATCTGTGATATAATCCAACCGTTTGATATTAATTAACTCGGATAATCATGGCAGTAATTGTACATGCTAATGAAAATATAGACAGTGCCCTAAAAAGATTACACAGAGAAGTTCTTAGAGAAAGGATATTAGAAACATTCAGAAATAGAGTATACAGAATTAAAAAAGCTGAACTAAAAATCCAAAAGAGAAGAGAATGGGCAAAAATGAAAAGAAGAAGAAGAACTGCTGCAAGAAGAGCTAAATAATTTATTAGCTTCAAACAATGTCTCTCCTAGAAACCTTAAGAATAGATATGAAGACTGCTATCAAAGCAGGTAATACTGATATTGTTCAGATTCTTAAAATAGTACTTGCTACTATTCAGAATGCTCAAATAAGCTCTGATAAAGAATTAACAGATACAGATATTCAGAAGATACTTAGAAAAGAAACAAACAAAATAGAAGACTCTATCTCTCAATACAGTAAGATGGGTAGAAAAGACCTTGTTAAAAGTGAGAAGAAAGATTTAGAGATAATGCGGAAATATTTACCAGAATTAATGAATGATAAAGAGATTAAGGAAGTTGTTTCTAAAAAGATTACACAATTGGGCGTGAAGGATATAAAGGAAATAGGTAAAGTAATGGGTGTTGTAATGAAAGAGCTAAATGGTAAGGCTGATGGAAACAGTGTAAGAAATATAGTACAGGAAATGCTTAATAATGGTTAATATTTTAGATATCCAAATCCTTTTAGATATACACCCTAAACTTCCCTTCACTCAGAAGGATTTAATAAAATGTCTTGAACAAAATTTAACACTGGGTGATCAAAATTTAAACATTATATTTGTGGAAAGTGTGTACATTAAGGAATTAAATGGTGAGTATAGAAATATAGATGAGGTTACAGATGTGTTATCATTTAACCTTGATTCTAACGATCTTTTAGGGGAAATATATATATGTCCTGAATATGTAATTAACAATTTTTCTGATACAAAGTTTATAGAAGAAATTATCCGACTTTGTGTACATGGTATTCTACATTTACAAGGACATCGTCACGAAAAGGAATTTGATAAAGTTGATTACAAAAAAGAACCAATGTATATTAAACAAGAAGAAATAGTTAATAAAATGTTAAGAAGTTTAATACAGAAATGATACTAATTAGTGCGATAGGGAATGGCGATGTTAGATATCACAATACTAGGCACAATGCAGGATACTGTGCCCTTGATGTATTGAAACAAGCTCTTCGCTATGAAGGTTTTACAGCACACGATGTATTTAAACATGAAAGACATCTACGATCAGATATTGTTAGAGTAAAATGGGGTGGTGGAGAAGTCATTATTCTTCAGAAAGCCAAAGGAGAAATGAACACCTCTGGGGAGGTAATCGAAAGGGTATATGAAAAGTATGATATCGATCACTTTATACTCTTCCATGACGACCTAGACCTTAAATTAGGGGAGTATAAAATACAGAGAGGAAAATCCCCACATTGTCATAATGGAGTAAAGAGTGTTGAAGAAATATTAGGAACAACAGATTTCTTAAGAGTAAGAATTGGTATTGAAAATAGGGAAAGTAGAGAAATCCCTGGAGAAGAATATGTATTAAAGAGATTTACCAAAGAAGAAAGAGAAGTCTTAAACATAACTCTTTTTAAAGCATGTGAAGAACTTCTTACTAAAGACATATTTGAACGATGGATATAGTATTTCCATAGAATTTTCTAATACCCTCATAGGTGTGATACTGAACAAACTCTTCACCTGGTAATACAATTGCTACTTCATTACCATCCATACTCATTCCTATATTCATAATCTCGTCATTTTCATCTATAAGAAAGAACACCTTCCCACTAGCCAGTAGGGGACTACCTTCTAGATTAAGATCTATTAAAAGATCTTTTGATAGTAGATAATTTCTTAATACTTCTTGATAATCTAAATTAACTGTATATTTCTTCTTATCTAAAGATTTAATATAGAAATCCTTTAGGACTGGTTCAATAGGGGAGTAATTCTCATAAAATGCTTGGGATACTAATCGATATGAATTTAGACCTCCAAATTTTGTAATAATCCAATCTTTTAGATCTCCATTCCCACTAATCGCTAGTTTATTTGAATTAACAATATCCTTTATAGAAACCACTAAACCTTCTTCATCTACATCTAATATATTATCAATCCCATTATTATCAACATCCGCATCCTCGGAATCCCTCAATGTATCAAAATCCATATCACAGTCTATATACGGCTTATTCGTACCATCAAGAAAACTATTGTTGTAAGTCTTCGTGTTTATAAACATGGTAAAAAGAAGATATAAACCAGTAACACTTAGTAAGATATATACAATAATATCATCCCATTTAAACTTTTTAAGGAACTTTCTACTTAAAGATAGTAATGCAATGGCAATGAAAATAAATTCAATTGCTAAAAACACACTCAGAGCATATCCTGAGAAGTAACTTGGTTCAAAAATATACTTTAATATTGTAAAAGGTCTAGTAGTAAAAGGATAGAGAAGCATAATATTACCAACAAGCAGATCTGCAAGAAAGTGAGAAATACCTGCAATTAAAAAGGTTTTAAGTAGGATATTAAGAAAATCCTTTGTTAAAAACTGTTTCATCTTGTTGTTTAAATGGGGATATACTAATTTAGAGATTAGGGAAAGTAGTAACCATACCGCTATCCAATATGTAAAAGTATGGGTAAATACATCATGGTGTGAGAATGGAGGCCTATCAGTCATCATCATTACTAGGAGATCCATATCAGGAAGGACCCCAAAGACTAGGGAACAGACCACTACAAATATTTGTTGAGAGGGCTTTAGATTTGAAAGTTTTTTCTTTTGGATTACCTCGTTGGCTAAATATGATATTGGTGCATGTGCGATAAACATTTTTAATTACTTACAAATTATCCATCCATCCATTATAATCTTCTCGTATGCAAAGTTCCACTAAAAAGATAACTAAAGATAACCTGTTTGATCAATTAAGTAAACGATTTGATTTAAATGAGAAAGAAAAATACTTTTCTCAAGTAGATTCAGAATTTGAAGAAATATTTGCAGAAATACTCGGTCGTAAATTGAATTGCTCCATATACATCACTAAGAATATCAAGGAAAAGGATACTAAACTTCTTAGGTTAGAAAAGGGATGTAAGTTTAAAACTGACTCTTTTACCCAAATAGGATATAGAAAGGTAGGAAGAGTCTGGGAAGAAGGAGAATTCTCTGTATTGGGAGATGTGGTGATAATATGGCCGTATGGTATGAAGAATATTCTGAGATTGAGCATCTGGGGTGATGAAATCGAGAGTATTGAGATTGTTGAACCTAGTAAAAGAAGAAAAATTGGTGAATTAGAATTTAAAGAAATACTGGATGTAAACTCTTCCCATATCATTGGGAATGAATATCTTTCAAATTCTAAGTTAATATACCTTACTCAAGATTTAAGTGGCAATACATATGAAGTAGGTCTTAGGAGGATACCTGCAATATATAGCTACATAGACCTTCATACCACAGAAAACATATTAAAGAATTTTAAAGAGCTTGGATATGAAATCTGGTATCTTTCGAAGAACCTAGAGAGGTTTGAAAGAAGTCAGAGTAGTCTTGCAAAATACATTAATAAATATTTTGAAGCGGGAAGTAATCTTGAAAAGAATCTGAGTAGAGGTTTCCTATACAAAAAATCTAAGTTAATTCTTCTTACAGATTTAGAGGTATTGGGAGAGGTAGATATTTCTGACCAGAAGAAGAATTTAAAAAATATTGAGGCTTCTTCATGGGAAATTCTTAAGAAAATAATTCCTGGGGATTACTTAGTACATCAAGATCACGGTATTGGTATATTTAAGGGATTGAAAGAGATTGAGAATCAGAAATATTTGGATATTCATTATGCAAAGAATGATAGGTTACTAATACCTTTTAGTGCATTAGAAAAGGTAGTGAAATATATTGGTACTGGTCGAAAGAAACCAACCCTTACAGGACTTAATAGTGATGTATGGAGTAGAATATCTAAAAGTGCTAAAAGACAAGCAGAGAGTATCGCTAAGGAGCTTCTACAGCTGTATGCATTGAGAACTACAAGTACAATAGATACCGTTATTTCCAATGAACAGTTAGATGAATTCGAGACATTCATTAATGATTTTGAATTTAGTGATACAGAAGACCAACTTGTTGCCACTAGAAATATCATAGAGGATTTTCAGAACAATATTCCGATGGATAGATTACTTGTAGGTGATGTTGGTTTTGGGAAGACAGAAATCGCTATGCGAGCAACTTTTGCAGTAGTAAACTCTGGTTTTCAAGTAGCAATACTTGCACCTACAACAGTACTTGTAGAGCAACATCTTAAAGTTTTTAGAAAGAGATTTGAGAAGTATCCATTTGTAATTCAATCTTTAAGTCGATTTAATACAGAATCACAGAAGGAAAAGATCTTAAGTGGATTAAAGAATGGTGGGGTAGACATTGTGATTGGTACACACAGTTTGCTTTCTAAGAAAGTGAGTTTTAAGAATCTTGGGTTAGTAATTATTGATGAAGAACAGAAATTCGGGGTTAAACAGAAAGAACACTTAAAAGGTATGAGGTTAAATACTAATATTCTCTCTATGACGGCTACTCCAATACCACGTACATTAAATATGTCTTTAATGGGTATTCGTGATATATCCGTACTTGCTACACCACCAAGTGGGAGGAAAGATATTAAAAATGAGTTCTGTAGGTTTTCTTGGAAGGTAATTGATAGGGTAGTTAGAAGAGAGTTAGATAGAGATGGACAAGTTTTCTACTTACATAATCGTGTAGGTACTATACAATATGTACAGAATAGGTTACAAAAAATGTTTCCAGAGGGTATAGTAAAAATATTGCACGGGCAGATGAGTGTCAAACGGATTGAACAAACTATGGACTCATTTGTAAATGGTGGTATAGATATACTGCTTTGTACCACGATAATTGAGAATGGCATAGATATTCAAAATGTGAATACGCTAATTGTAGATGATATTAATATGTTTGGTCTGTCTCAATTGTATCAATTACGAGGGAGGATTGGGAGAGGAAATAGGCAGGCATATGCATGTTTTTTGTTTGAAAAATTAAAAGGGAATAGTGCCTTAAGAGTTAGTGCATTAAAGGAATCTGAGATTTTGGGTTCTGGTTTTATTCTCTCAAATCGTGATTTGGAAATCAGAGGAGCTGGTAATATTTTGGGTAGGAATCAATCTGGTGTAATCAATTCAGTGGGTTATGGTTTGTACACACAAATGCTTAGTAATGCTGTTGAAAAATTAAAAGCTTGAGGCTTAGGTCTTTTCCCCGAGTAAAATATTTTTACTTTACAGTATATATTTGCTGGTCTAAGATATATCATTATGTCATTAGTACTATACCGAAAATATCGAGCCCAAAATTTCGATGAGTTGATAGGGCAGGAACATATCACTAAAATATTAAAGAATGCAGTTAAGAGTAACCAGCTCTCTCATGCATATCTTTTTGTAGGCTCTAGAGGTACAGGTAAAACAAGTACTGCGAGAATACTTGCTAAGGCTGTAAATTGTACTAATCTTGGTAAAGATGGTAATCCTTGTAATGAATGCGATATATGTAAAGGAATTACAAATGGTAATTTCTTAGATTTAGTTGAAATAGATGCTGCATCTAATAGAGGTATTGACCAGATTAGAGAATTGAAAGAGAAGATTGAGTTTTCTCCTACCGAAGGGAAATACAAAATATATATTATAGATGAAGTACATATGCTTACTACAGAGGCTTTTAATGCACTGCTTAAAACCCTGGAAGAGCCGCCTTCCCATGTAATCTTTATACTCGCAACCACAGAAGTACATAAGTTACCAGCTACAATTCTTTCAAGATGTCAAAGGTATGATTTTAGATTAGGGAGTGATAAAGAGATCATGGAAGTTATTAATAGAAGTGCTAAGGGTGAAGGGATGAAGGTTGAGGCTAAAGCTAAGAAATTAATCATTAAGAATGCTCGTGGTAGCTACAGAGATGCTCTATCCTTGCTTGATGTTGTATTTAGTGGTCAAAGTGGTAAGGATAAGAACATAACAGAGGAAGAAGTACGAACCTTGTTGGGTCTGCCAGATATTGAAATGGTAGA
>DOZG01000091.1:2048-2273 GCA_003518125.1 Patescibacteria group bacterium | reverse complement strand
ATAAATCTTCAACAGTTTGTATCATATACATTAGAGACATTAAGGGAGGTACTTGTATCAAAGATTAAGGGGGAGCATTTAGAGTACAAATTCTACAGTAAGATTTCCCAGAAAGATATTCTTAGGTTTGTAAAAACCTTCTTAGATATTGAAAGAAGTTTTAGGGGTAGTGGTAATCAAACTTTGGTTTTGGAAATGGTAATACCTGAGTTTTGTGCGGATCAG
>DOZG01000091.1:0-1991 GCA_003518125.1 Patescibacteria group bacterium | reverse complement strand
GAATAATGACGATAGTGTTAATTTTAATATAGTGAAAGATAATTGGAGTAGAGTAGTAAAGGCTATAAGGCCTGTA
This sequence comes from Patescibacteria group bacterium, assembly GCA_003518125.1. Taxonomy (GTDB): domain Bacteria; phylum Patescibacteriota; class Dojkabacteria; order SC72; family SC72; genus UBA9296. The sequence goes on along the minus strand of DOZG01000091.1, from coordinate 1,915 downwards.
CATAAGCATCTATTCGCATTTCTAGGTACTGCAAAGCCTACTAAATGTAAAGGTAGTAATCTACATATAGAAGTGCCATTCCAATTTTATAAAGATCAAATTGATTGTCCACAGAGTAAAGAGGTGATTAATAAGGTTCTAAAGGATATATTTAATATTTCTTACTCTCTTGTGTGTACAGTTAATGAAAAACAGAAACCTCGTATGAAGAGTAATGCTGATGTTGTATTTAAAAATATTCCTTCTAGGAAGAAATATTTTAAGTCAAAAACATCTGCGGAAATAGAAGCTATATTTGCAGGAATGTAATAAAAATATTCCAGTTTAATGTATAATGAATAAATATTTTATTTTGTTCTAAAAATACATATGTTAAATCCAAAAGAAATACTCAGAATGCAAGGAGAAGCTAGAAAGATGCAGAAGAAGTTGAGAGAGAAGAAGATATCTGGTGAGTCTAAAGATGGTTTGCTTAAAATATATATGAATGGAGCTCAGGAATTCGAAGATATATATATAGATGAAACAATTCTTCATCCAGACGAGTATAAGAATTTTAAAAAGAGAATGAAGGAGGCATTTAAAAGTTACCAGAAGAAATTACGAAAAGAAATGGTTCAGGATATGGACATGGATTCATTAAAAAGTATGTTTAGCTAAAAATATATGTCTGTACTACCAAAATCTGTCGAAAAAGTTATCAACGAATTCAGTAAATTACCTGGTGTAGGTCCAAAATCTGCTGCAAGAATGGTATATCATTACCTTAGATCTCCGAATGAGGATGCTACACAACTTGCTAATGCATTGATTGATATGGATGAAAATGTCTGTTTTTGTAGTAAGTGTTACAATGTATCAGATAAAGATATTTGTGATATATGTAGTAATCTTCTTAGAAAAAGTTTTAAACTTTGTATTGTAGAAGAGCCTTTAGATGTTGTAGCCTTCGAAAATTCTGCTGTATATGATGGACTCTACTTTGTACTAGGTGGTGTCATATCTCCTGCAGAGGGTATAGGTGCGGAGGATTTAAGATTTAAACAGCTTAAAAAGAGAGTCAACGAGTTACTTAAAGAATTGAAGGGGAAGAAGTTAGAGATAATTGTTGCTACAAATCCTAATCTTGAAGGAGAGGCTACCGCAAGCTACATTCATGACATGTTTAAAAAAGATATTAAAGGGGGTACAATGGTGGTAAGTAGATTAGCAATGGGATTACCAACTGGGGCAGACTTGGAGTATGCTGATAGACTAACCTTAAAAAGAGCATTGGAGGGAAGGAGGAGTATATAATTTGTATTTACTGCCTAATGTCTTCTAAATCAAAGGGAAGGAATTTAAAAGAATTTTTAAGTCAAAATGGATACCTTCTTGTATTTACCATCGTGTGTGGTTTAGGATTGCTTAGTTATCTTGTTTGCAATATATATTTTGAAGAGATTTTTAATAGAGAAAAAACATATGTACTTAATACTTCCGTAGTAAAAGGGGTTTGGATTAGTAGTGAAGAATTAAAATGTCCTGAGATTGATAATTTAGATATTGATAGATGTGTAGAGGCTTCATACTTTGATCGTTTTCAAGTGTTAGATACTCAACAGATTAGATTTGATAGTAATGGGAGGATACTGTTTTCTAATGATGAAATTTTTGTAAGTGGAATATTTGATCAGAGTGAGCAACTTAATCGAGATATATGGCCTAATGTATATGTAGGGGATTTAAATATTAAGATTAATGACAGACAATGGGTATATGAAAGTGTCATATGGGATATTGATAGTAATGACCCTCTTTTAGAAATATTTAAGACTGATACAGGGTATATTCTACTGTTTTCTCCTTCTGTAAGTATGGTTAATCGTACTAAGCGGTTTTGGGTATATGAGTATAATGTTAAGACAGAGAAGAT
>DOZG01000065.1:7437-7609 GCA_003518125.1 Patescibacteria group bacterium | reverse complement strand
GCTACATATCTTCCTAATACACCTAATAGGTTAGGAAAACTACTAGCGAGGAAGAAGTAATACTGTTTATAAAGAACTCTTAGAAATATGTACTATCGATATATCTTATGACACATAGTAATACCCAACAAAAGCAAGAGCTTGAGGAGTTTAGATATGATGCTAAGCTTTT
>DOZG01000065.1:3688-7369 GCA_003518125.1 Patescibacteria group bacterium | reverse complement strand
GTATATAAAGATTATACTTACTATTCTTACTACCATAGGAGTAGTCATGTTAACCACATGGATCTTGACCCACTTACCTAAGAAGTATTCATATATAAAAGCACAGTCAATTGTGAATGGTATAACCTTTGAGTCGAAGGATGTTCTTGTTGTGCCAAGTATTTTATCCAATATAGAATTTGATACAACTTTTGTTAATGCTCAGGCAGCAATATATGCTGATTTAAATACAGGACATATTGAGTATCAAAAAGATATTGATGAACCTCTAGCCATTGCTAGCTTTACCAAACTAATGACCGCGATCATAGCATTAGAGAAATTTGAATTGAATGAAGTAGTAGAGGTTAAACAGAATTGGTATGAGAAGGAAGACATGGATTGGAGTTTAGAGTTGGATAAAGGGGATACTGTAACTGTTGAGAGTTTACTTAATGCTATGTTAATAAGTTCATATAATGATGCAGCGTACGTGTTGGCAGATCATTATGAAGGCGGTTGGGAAGAATTTGTAAATGAGATGAATAGATATGCTGTTGTACTCGGATTGGAGAATACTCATTTTAGTAATCCTGCAGGTTTGGATAGTGAGCAGGGGAATATTTCTACGATAAAGGAGCTCTATATGTTGACAACCATTATTTACAATAATCAAACCATTATGGATATAATAGGGAAGTCTTATGCAAATTTAAATTGGGATATTGGATCTAAGAGGATATTTTCTACAAATGTAATACTTAATCAGTATGGGAATATTGCAGGGAAGACAGGAATTACAGATAGTGCTGGGCAGTGTTTTCTAGGCATTACTAAAGATGGGATGGTAACAATTGTATTAAACTCTTTGGATAGGTTTGCAGATACTAAGAATCTTCTTTTGGATTTATGAATTATCGGATAATTGTGTAACCTCTTTATCTTTTATAATGTCATAGTTTATAGCAGGATAAAAGATATGAAATTCTCCCTTACTTTCATCTTTGAATATAGTTTCTCCACTAATTATATATATAGGTTGTAAGAAACTTATTTGGTATTCTGGTTCATAGTATGCAATCGCTATATCATAAATAATGTATTTCTTTACAGATCTGGGTTGGTAAACTTCAATCTCATCACCATTCTTTTCGTTTAGATACACTAAACTACCCTCTCCATCTTGAACTTTCTCTATTGCAGTTGATGGATCTATTAATTCATATGTACCACAACTCTCTGTTTCTAATTGCCAGTATGTTAGGTTTATACCGTATATCATTTCTAACTGCTTACTGTTGGGATCTTGGGGACCTACATACACAGAAATATGACTGGAATTAGGATTCATGTATGTTACTAGAGTGGAGTAGTTATACACCTTAACTCTTTCATTATTAACTATTATCTCATCTTCAACAGCATTCCCAATTTGACTATTGAGAGTGTTTACAATGGTTTCAGAGTTTTCTACACTCTCCTTTATCGAAATCATTGAACGTGTTTTATGGAAATCTACCTTGATGAGTTCTGCTTCTGCTAAAGAAGGAGCTTCGGAGTAGCTACCATCAGGATTTATATCAACTAGGTGTGTGGTAATATTCCCAATATTGTTGTAGTTGTAGTTAGAACCTAAGATATTTAATTTTCTAATTACATTCTTTGCTTGAGCTATAGCCTCATTTTCTGTAGGTAAAGTAGCATCTTTAACTATATCCCTTATGTAAGGACTTTTAGTTGTCATAACAAAATTTAAGGTTTTAGCATTTATATTTAAACTTCTTGAATTTTCATTACTTGTCCATATATAATCAGTAGTTCCTTTTCTGTATATTTTTTCAGCATCAAATCCTAATATGGCAGCTAAACTTTTTGCCTTTGATTGGTTATCCAGTTGTTGAGTTTTAACTCTATATTTATGTACATCAATTATCCTAAGATCAGAAAGGTTATTTACTTTCCCGGTATCTGTTTGTAATTCGAAAATATTTTCAGAATCACTGTTTACTTCTAATGAAGGAATTTCTAACCTACTTTCTAAAAATTCTTCCTTACTGTCTGTACATGTATATGTTGCAGTTAAATATTGTGGGGGACGAGGACCGAAGTCTTTGTAAGAGAAGATCATGACTACAATTATGAATATTACAACTAACACTGATAGTATCACCCCAATTCTTTTCGTCCAAAATGTTGCTTCAGTTAATGTCATGATATAATAATATTATCAATTAACCCAATTAGATACAATATTGAAATATGAGAAGTAAAGAAGAGAATATTAAATTGGCAGGTTTACTTTTCCCAAAGGTTACTATGTCTCCACAGGATCTATTTAAAAAATATCCAAAGAGAGATTTAAAGGATGATGCTTTAGTAGTTAGGTTTGCACCTAGTCCAACAGGTTTTTTACATGTTGGAACTGTATTTACATCTTTGATAGATAGGAAATTAGCAGATCAAACAGGTGGTGTTTGTATATTGAGGATAGAGGATACGGATAAGAGTAGGGAGATTGAGGGTGGTATAGATTTGATGATCAACGGTTTGTCAGAATTTGGGATTGAGTTTGATGAGAGTGTTAATAGTGGTGAGTATGGACCATATATCCAAAGTGAGAGGTTAGATATTTACAATGTATTTGCTAAGGATCTGGTTAGTAAGGGTTTTGCATATCCCTGTTTTTCTACAACAGAGGAGTTAGAGGAGGTAAGGAAGAAGCAAAATAAACTGGGTGTAAGAACAGGGTGTTATGGGAAATTTGCTAAGTGGAGAGAAGCTTCGTTAGAGGAGGTAAAGAGTATGTTGAATAATGGTAAGGAGTTTGTAATTAGGTTGTTTTCAACTGGGGATAACAGTGTTAAATTCGAATTTGATGATGAGATTAAAGGGAGGTGTACATTTGCTCAGAATGATATGGATGTTGTACTTCTTAAGTCTGATGGATATCCTACATATCATTTCGCACATCCAATAGATGATATTTTAATGGGGATTAATTTAGTAGTAAGAACCTACGAATGGTTTCCTTCTGTACCTTTGCATTTGGAATTGTTTGAAAAGTTAGGATTTGGGAAAGTGAAATATGCTCATGCTTCTCCTTTGATGAAGATTGAAAATGGGAATAGGAGGAAGTTAAGTAAGAGAAAAGATCCAGAGGTAGATACTAGGTATCTTACAGAGCATGGTTATCCTACAGTAGCTATACTTGAGTATTTTCTTAATATTATGAACTCTAATTTTGCAGATTGGAGAATACAGAATCCAGATTTAGCATATACAGAGTTTAATCTTAAATTGGAGAAGTTTAATAGGGCAGGAGCTTTGTTTGATATGGTTAAATTAGAAAATGTTTGTAAGGAGTATATAGCTAGGCTTACTGCTCAAGATGTGTATGATAAGACTTTGAGATGGGCTCAGAAGTTTGATACAGAGTTAGTAAATAGGTTAGAGGAGAATAGGGAGTATTGTATTAAGATTTTAAATATAGAGAGGGAGGGGAGTAAGATTAGAAAGGATATTGTTAAGTGGGAGGATGTTAATTCCCAATTTGAGATATTTTTTGATGATATTTATGATGAATTGGATAGTGAGGATATGCCTAAGGGTATCTCTAAAGAGGATGTGGAGAAGATTCTTAATAGTTTTTTAGGTACCTATGATGAAGGTGATGATGTTACTACTTGGTTTGAAAAGATTAAG
>DOZG01000065.1:0-3647 GCA_003518125.1 Patescibacteria group bacterium | reverse complement strand
AAGGTAGGAGATATTGCAATGGTACTTAGGATTGTTTTAACTAAGAAGTCTCAGACTCCTGATTTGTATCAAGTAATGCAGGTTATGGGTAGAGAAAAGGTAGAGGCTAGATTAAGAGGGTTTGTGATATAATTATTGGTTTGATGCCAGATCGTCTAATGGTAGGACGACGGTCTCTGAAACCGTTAATCATAGTTCGAATCTATGTCTGGCAATTCGTAATTTTATTCTATAATCATCTATGGATATGACACCTAATTTTATACAGTGTCGGGAATTTGATCAGACAGAGCGCAAATTTGAGATCTTTCTTTCAAAAGATTTCTCTAGTTTAAAGAAGATTACGCAGGTGTACTGTTTTGTAGTGAATGTGGATAAAACAAAGATTATGTTATGTCATCACAAGAGGGCGGGTTGGCTTTTACCTGGGGGTACTACTGAAGAGGGGGAGAGTGTGGATGATACATTACGGAGAGAGTTAATAGAGGAGGGTAATGTAGAGATTTATATAGATAAAAAGGTACCTTTTTATTTTCAAAGAGCTTTTGTAAAAGACAAAACTGGTAAGTGGATTTTTAAGGGGAATCAGATTAGGTATGTAGGTCTTCTAAAGGAGGATAATATTTTTGTGAAGGATCCAGACGGAGGTATAATAGCAGTAGATTGGTTTAACATTGGTGAATTGGAGAAACATTTACAATGGGGTAAAACAGGGGATATGATAGAAGAACATTTGCTTGAATATATAGAAATGTTGTAGCATTAGATAACTATATGAAATTTCATAATAAAGATTATCTAAAGGGTAGTAAGAAGAAATTAGAGGGGTATAAATTATAATTCCCAATCTATCTCTTCTATCTTATTCTCCTTCAAATACATATTACATTTACTAAATGGTTTACTTCCAAAGAAACCTGTTCTTGCAGAAAATGGTGAAGGATGTGGTGATCTAATTACTAAGTGTTTATTTTCATTTATATATTTCCCTTTTTCTTGAGCATATTTACCCCAGAGTATGAATACAATGTTTTTCTTCTTGTCATTTATTTTTTTAATAATTTCATCTGTATACTCTTCCCATCCGATACCTCTATGTGATGCTGGTTTGTTTGCTTCAACAGTTAGAATACTGTTTAGGAGTAATACTCCTTGTTTAGCCCAATTACTTAAATCTCCATGGTTGGGTATCTTTATACCTAAATCACTATTTAATTCCTTATATATATTCTTTAGTGATGGTGGTATTTTAATGTTTTTATTCACAGAGAATGCTAATCCATTTGCTTCTCCTTTCCCATGGTATGGGTCTTGTCCAAGTATTACTACCTTAATATTTTCAAATGGAGTAAGTTTTAAAGCACGAAAAACAGAATCTGATGGAGGGTAAGTAGTATTATCCTTTGGGATTTTAGAGAGTATTTTTGAATACTGGGGCATCGTAAGAGATTAATCTTTTTCAGAGTCTTTCTCTGTTATTGGTTTTTCGACAGTCTTTAAATGATCAGTATACTCTGCGTTTTCAGTAAGAGCCTCAAGTTCTTCTGGAGGTATCTCTGGTTCTTTCTCCTTCTTTTTTGTTTCTGCTATTTCAGTTATTACGCCGCCTAACTCTCTCGCAGCTGCAACCATACTATCTTTTTCAAAAGATGGAAGAGGTTTTTGTGGGTTAACCTCTGTTGGAATCTTTGTATTTAGTTTGTTTTCTCCTTCTGCCATATATATATATTGAAAACTAATTTTAATACTTAAATGATATCAAAATATAAAAACTTTGTATATTAAGATATTAGAGAACTACAAACCCTCTCTAAGTTCTAAAATTCCCTCTTCCCAAAACTTCTTCTTAGATATATCAATACCCATATCTAAAAATATATCCTTTGGAGACTTAGAAGAACCTGCTTTAAGAAAACCTTTTACATTTTTAATAAAAGAAATATCGTCCCTAACCTTTTTTTGTAAATACTTTGATATTAATAAGCCACTGGCATAAGTATAAACATAGAAAAACCTTCTAAAGTGAGAAACATATAACCATCCATACCTCATACCATCATCAATATCTACACTATCTCCTAAATATGACTTCATATGCTTTACAAAGATATCAGATATCTCGCTATGAGTAAGATATCCTTTCTTTCTGAATGTAATATGTAATTCCTTCTCAAAATTGTAAAAAGCAATTTGTCTAAATATTGTATTTATCTCTGCATTCCTTTGTTCCATTAAAACTACTTCTCTTAATTTCTCATCCTTGATGTTTTTTAGAACCTCTTCTAATACAAAATCCTCAAAAAATGTACTAGCTACCTCTGCTAAGGCTAAAGAGTAATCATCATTTAGGGAATTCTGTTCTCTTACGAATTCTGAATGTATACCATGACCAGACTCATGAGCTATTGTTAACACATCGTTTAATTTATCATTATGATTGAGTAATATATATGTTGGTAAATTTCTATTCACATGTATACAGTATGCTCCTCCAGACTTATTTGTTTTAGGGAATACATCATACTGCCCATCTCTTTCAAACTTTTCAATAATATTTCTAAATTCTGGATCTAACTTACCAAAAACTTTTTTAACTAACAATATCCCTGTTTTAAAATCATATTTCTTCTCTATCTCTCCAATAGGAACGTTTCTTTCATGATACCCAATGGTAGTTTGATTAAGAAGTTTAGCTTTCTTCTTGTAGTAATTTTTAGAAATATCAAAATTCTTAGTAACTACTTCTACCAAACTATCTATCACGTCACTATCCATATCATCACTCAAGTGTCTTGGGAGATCGACTCTTTTAATTTTTCTATATTCATCATTTATCTGTTTTCCTTCCAGTATGGAATTTATCTCATACTCTGCGATTTCAATATATTTTTTATTAATTTTGTTAAATTTCTTCGCTGCGACATCCCTTGCTGATTTATTTGTGGAACTTAGATATTTAGGAATTTCACTGTAAGGAACTTTTTTCTGCTTAGCATCCTCATCTACTATCCTAACTTCCTGTTTTGAAAGTAACTCCTCTATCATACTCACCCAATTACCAAAAGAGGTCTTAGAAGTAAGATTGAAAATCTTTTCTTCTTTATCACTTAAAATATATTTTGCATTTTTAAAGAGGATTTCTAAGTAGTGTTTGTAATCTTTTAATTCTGGGGCATTAACAAAGATATTTTGCTGTTTTTTTGGTATCTTTGAAAGATCTATTGTAAAGAACTGTAGTTTATTCTCAAGTTTAATTGCTTTCTGTGTAATCTGATTAAGTTTTGCTTTAAGTTTACTGTTATCCAAATCGATTTCTTTACTAAGGAGAATGTAGTAGTAAGGTTTTGTTAAAATACCGTAATCAGTGTAAAGCTTTTCGTATTCATCTAAAGCTTTTCTAAGAGTGGTAATATCTTTAAGATATTCTTTGTTTTCTTTCCATTTGGATATGAAAGTGTTGATAGCTTGGGTAGATGCTTTAATATCTGCTTCTATCTGTACGTCTTCTATATCTTTGTAAAGGAGGTTAAGATTCCAGTTCATGGGGATAGTATAGCATATATAGGGTGTGTAACCCTGTTGTCCCATAGTGTGCTTAAGTAGTACTCGTGCCTTCACAACCAACATTTTATGGGGTTAGACACTTT
>DOZG01000026.1:2135-4297 GCA_003518125.1 Patescibacteria group bacterium | reverse complement strand
CTGTTCTAATAACTATGGACCATATCAATTCCCAGAAAAATTAATACCATTAATAATAACAAGGGCAATAATGGATGAAGAACTACCAGTATATGGGGAAGGTAACCAAGTAAGAGATTGGATACATGTAGAGGATCACTGTAAGGGTATAGATTTGTGTATTACTAAAGGAAAGATAGGGGAGACATATCTGTTTGGTGGTAATGGTGAAAAACCAAATATATGGATTGTTAAAAAGGTATTAGGATATTTAAACAAACCCGAATCCCTCATAGTACATGTAGGAGACAGAAAAGGACATGATTTAAGATATGCAATAGATTTTAGTAAATCAAAAAAGGATTTAGGGTATAATCCAACTAAATCTGTAGACCAATGGCTTAAAGATACAGTACAGTGGTATGTAGATAATCCTAATTGGTGGAAACCACTAAAACCAAAGGCAGATATACAAGCAGAAAAATATTTAGAAAAGAGAATCTAACTCCTTAAATTTGGCCTAAAATGAAAAGTTAATTCCTTAAATTCGGTCTAAAATATACAGTTAAATTAAATTAATTAAATACAAAATGAAAGCACTCATACTAGCAGGAGGAAGAGGTACAAGGCTAAGACCCCTTACCCATACTAAAAACAAGCATATGTTACCCATAGGGAATAGACCAATGATTGAAAGAATAATCTTGGATGCAATAGATTTAGGTATAAAGGAGATCATAATAAATATAAATAAAGGGGATAAGGAAATACCAGAGCTTTTAGGTGATGGTAAAAGGTTCGGCAAAGGAATAATAATACACTACATAGAACAACCCCAACCAAATGGAATGATGTATCCCATTAAATTAGCACAAAAACTAATAGGAGATGATGAATTCCTTTTCTCTGCAGGAGACAATATCTTAACAGGAGGACTTAAACAACATTACAAAGATTTTAAAAAGAAAAATTCAGATGCTCATGTCCTAGTAGTTAAAAGACCAGACTATCAAAACTTTGGAGTAGCAGTAATGGAAGGAGACAAGATTGTTAAGACTGTAGAAAAACCAAAAGAGTATGTAAGTGATCTAGTACTCTCAGCTATCTACTTCTTTACACCAGTAGTATTTAAAGCATTTAAATATGCTAAACCAATAGATCCAAAAGGAACGGGAAAACCAGAATACTATCCACCAGTAATTAATAACTGGTTAATAGAGAATGGATATACATTTACAGCATCAGAGGTAACAGGATGGTGGAAAGACACAGGAGCACCAGAAGACTTAATACTAGCTAATAGATTAATACTAGAAAGAGAAGTATTAAAGATAGATGATGGAAATATTGTTGATACTAAAATAGATGGTAATGTTGAAATCAAAAAAGGTGCTAAGATTAAAAACAGTGTTCTAAGAGGACCAATCTCCATAGCAGAAAATGTTGTAGTAGAGAATGCATACATAGGACCATTTACATCCATAGGAGCAGAAAGTATTGTTAAAAATGTTGAGATAGAAAACAGTATCCTAATGGGCAATTGTAATGTACATGATCTTAACAGAAGACTAGACAGCTGTCTGATTGGTTGGGATGCTGAAGTAACAAGTAAAAATTGTCGTCCTAAAGCAGATAGTATGTATATTGGAGATAACTCGATAGTGGAATTAAGTGAATAATTTTTTAAGGATACCTAATGGAATTTGAAAAAGATATTAATGGTATAGAAGGGTTAGTAATAATAACTCCCAAAGTATTTGGAGATGAAAGAGGGTTTTTTAAAGAAACATTCAATGAAGAAGAATTTAAAGCTAACGGAATAGATATACACTGGATACAGGATAACCACTCTAAATCATCTAAAGATGTACTAAGGGGTTTACATTGGCAAAAAGAACCTCATGCACAGGATAAACTGGTAAGAGTAACAAGAGGTTCTGTATTAGATGTAGCAGTAGATATTAGAAAAGATTCTCCTACTTTTGGTAAATATGCAACAGTAGAATTAACAGAGGATAATCATAAGATGTTCTTACTCCCTGCAGGTTTTGCTCATGGTTTTGTTACACTTACAGATGAGGTTGATTTTGAATACAAGGTAGGAGGAAGTACATACAACAAGGAAAGTGAAAGAGCAATAATATACAATGATCCGGATATTGGAATACAGTGGGGAGTAGATA
>DOZG01000026.1:0-2114 GCA_003518125.1 Patescibacteria group bacterium | reverse complement strand
TATTAGTATTTGGTTCAAGTGGAATGTTAGGTGATTACTTTTGTAATATGTTAGAGCAAAAAGGGTACGAAGTAATTAGAAATGACAAAGCAAGTGGAGGAATAGATATTACGGATGAACAACAGGTAAGGGATTTGGTATTTGAAACTAATCCAGAATATGTAATTAATTGTGCTGCCTTTACTAATGTAGATTTAGCAGAAAAAGAAAGAGAATTAGCTTTTAGTGTAAATGCTAAAGCTCCTAAGTATATGGCTAAGATATCTAAAGAACTTGAAATACCCTTCATACATGTATCTACAGATTACATATTTGGAGAAAATAAAGAGGAGGGATATACTGAGGAATACAAAAATTTCAAACCTTTAAGTGTATATGGTGAATCTAAACTCAAAGGTGAGCTTAATGTTTTAGAAGAAAACCTAAACTCATACATATTTAGGACATCATGGTTGTTTGGTCCTAATGCTAAAAATTTTGTAAACAAGATAACTGAATTAGCAAAAGAAAGACCACATTTAAATGTAGTAACAGATGAAGTAGGGTGTCCTACATATGTAAGAGATTTAAGTGAAGGAATGTTACTAGCTATTGACCAAAAGATTGAACCCGGAATATATCATGTTTGTAGTTCAGACCATCTTTCAAGAAATGAATTTGCCAAGGAGATATTAAGATTACAAAATCTCAAGACACCAATCTATGAGGCTAAACTAGATGATTTCCCTCGTGAAGCAAAAGTGCCTCATTTTTCTGTCTTATTAAATACAAAACTAGATGAAGCTAGAAGTTCTTCTGAGATGCTAGAGGAGTATTTTAAACAGAGTTAGTACAAAGATTCTAAGTAACAAATTACAGTTTGTAGTATAATCATTTGAATGATAATTTAAATATTAAACATATGAAACTAGTAGTATTCTCAATCTGTTTAAATGAAGAAAAAACCATAGGAGAACTCTTAGAAAGGATACCCCAAAATATTGAAGGTATAGATGAAATAGTTAAGATGGTAATAGATGATGGAAGTAAAGATAATACTGTTAACATTGCAAAGGAACATGGAGCAATAGTATTTTCAAATACTCAACAAAAAAGATTAGCCTACTCCTTTCAAAGAGCTATAGACGAAGCATTGAGAGTAGGTGCAGATATAGCTGTAAATATTGATGGAGACTTACAATTTAAACCAGAAGAGATACCCAATCTAGTAAAACCAATAGTTAAAAGTAAGGCAGACTTTGTAGCAGGTAATAGATTTTCAAATGGTAAAAGACCAGAGAATATGTCTTTAGGAAAGTACTACGGTAATCAATTAGGAGCATATGTAGTAAGTAGATTAACACACCAAGAGTTTTTTGATGTTACATGTGGTTTTAGAGCTTACAGTAGAGAAGCTATGTTGCAGATGAATATTAACAGTAAATATACATATACCCAAGAATCATTTCAGTTAATGGCTTCTAAAAACTTAAATATTGTACAAATACCAATAAGTATTAAATATTTTAAGGGAAGAAAATCTAGAGTAGTAACAAGTATATTTAGTTTCATAACACTATCTGCTTTTAATATCATGAGAGCATTTAGAGATTTTGCTCCTATTAAATTCTTTGGAATATTAGGCTTAATACCCTTCCTTATAGGGATTCTGTGCATCCTCTTTATGGGTATATTCTTTCTAAAAACAGGAGACTTTACTCCATACAAATTTGTAGGATTTACAGGTTTGTATCTTGTTACATTAGGAATGGTTATTGCACTCTTTGGATTAATATCAGATATGATAGGGAGAATGGTAAATAACCAGGAAAAGATACTGTATTTTGAAAAGAAAAACTATTACTCTAGAATAAAAGGGGGAAAATAATGTTAAAAAAGAAAACAATTGCAGTAGTAGTACCTTCTTACAATGAAGGGAAACAGATAGGTAAAGTAATTGATACAATGCCTGAGTTTGTTGATAGGATAGTTATTGTCAATGACAAAAGTACTGATGATACAGAGGCAGTAGTAAAGAAATATATTGAGAATGATAAATCTGAGGTAAGGGATTTAAATCACAAAAAGGAGATTGCTCCTAATGGTTTTAATCAAGCAGAGATAATTGCTGAGCA
>DOZG01000012.1:5132-9277 GCA_003518125.1 Patescibacteria group bacterium | reverse complement strand
GATTTTGATTTTAGATTAACATTAGATGTCTCTGATTACAGAAAAGAAAGAGATTTAAAGATTGAACAGATTGCTTTGCAAAAGGCTGATGATGCTAGAATATTAGGAGAGTCTGTAGAACTACCACCAATGAAGCCATATGATAGAAGGGTTGTACATATGACATTACAGAAGTTTGACGATCTTAAAACAGAGAGTTTTGGAGAAGGAAGAGACAGGTATGTAAAAATTACACCTATTGATGAAGAAACCTTAGGTCTTATATCAGAAGATACAGATCAGAAATCAGAAGAGGAAGAGTAGAATTTCTGATACAATATATTGTGAAAATACCTCAACTATTTAAAAAGTATTGGAATTTTATAATATCCCTTATTTTTATATTCCTTTTAATCCCAATTGCATCAGAAAATATCTCAAAAGCTTTAATAATTTTTATTATAATTGTTATATGGAATATCTTAGGAGTTTTACTTAAAGATTTTGTCAAAGCATCTTTTATCTCTCTGTTAATAGTTCTTCCATTTAATATAACCTACCAGTTACCATTTGATATAGAGACTTTTATAAACGGTATCTCAGTAAACTACCTAATCCCTACTCTCTCCATTGTAGATTTCATAATTGTCATACTATTTCTTTCTATGATTTTTGAAAAAAAGATATCTTTAGGATGGAAAGGATTCTCTTTTTTAAAAATATTCATACTATTTTCTATATTCCTCATAGTTCAAATTGCTTTTATAGGTAATTTCTTAACCTTTTTTAATTCTATTAGACTTCTTCTATATATTTTCACATTCTATAATCTACAAAAGGATCTAAAAGACATTCTTAGTGATAAGACATTGGTTATTATATTAATTATCTCTATTCTCTCTGTACTATTCCAAGGAGTTCTTGCATTACTACAATTCTCCGGAGGTTCTTCAGTGGGATTGTCTTTTTTAGGAGAATCCAATGTCGTTAATGGGATGATAGGGTCTAGTTTCTTAGAATTAAATGGAGCTTTATACCTAAGAGGATATGGTACATTCCCTCATCCAAATGTTTTAGGTGGTTGGTTAATATTTAATATTCTTCTTGGTTGGTATCTATTTGATAATATGAAGAGAAAGAGAGACTATTCTATTATACTTATGGTAGCTTCATCTTTAGTCTTAGTTTTAACTTTCTCAAGGATTGTATTACTAGTCTGTGGAATTATATGGTTATCATTTATCATCAAAACTTTTGTAAATAGTAAAAACAAGAGTTTTGGATTTGTATCTTTACTTTCTGAGAGAGTTGCGAATCTGTTTAATGGTGGAGATACTAGTTGGAGTGATCGTTTAAATCTTATAAAGTCCTCTTTCTATATTATTAAAGACAATCTGTTATTTGGTGTTGGTTTGGGGAATTTTACACAGAATATGGGAGATACTGTCCCTAGGAGTGAGAAGGGGATTCTTTTATTACAGCCCGTACATAACATTTTTTTGTTAATGGTTTCTGAGTTAGGTTTAATAGGTACTGGATTATTTGGTACTCTGCTCTGTTTCTTTTTTAAGAATAGAAAGTGGAGTTTAAGGTTTGTAATTGGTTTAATAGCAATATTTATTATTGGTATGTTTGATCATTATATGTTTAGTTTACCGCAGGGGTTGATTCTGTTTTTTCTGATTTTAAATCTATGATTTTAAAGCTAATTATAAAATTGTATAATATTGGAAGTTATTGGTAGTTTTCTATAAGTTAGTGGGATGGCGGAGAGGACAGGATTCGAACCTGCGGTACAGTTTGATCCGTACGAACGCTTTCCAAGCGTTTCCTTTCGACCACTCAGGCACCTCTCCTGGCGTACCTGGCCGGAATCGAACCGACAACCTACTGCTTAGAAGGCAATTGCTCTATCCAATTGAGCTACAGGTACACAACAGGCCTATTTTATCAGAAAAAGAGTAATTCTTAAACACTTCTATTCATTTTCTACAGTATCTTTCTCTATTTTTACATCTACTCTCCCCTGTCTAGAGGGAAAATGACGAAGCTTTTGTGGGAAACTTGTTGGTATGAATTCTATACTAGGATTACCTGAGGTAAAAGAAAGACTATTAATATATTCATTACCATCTTCCCAGCTCATACCCTTCAAATCATTTACTATTGCCTCTTTATTAACAGAAGGCTCTACAGAACTAGAAGCTATTAATTTTATCTTAATATCACCCTCACTCTCTTCCACAGTTAATTCCTTATCAATATCCCCTGTTAATGTAAGAGCTATCCCTTCGCTGTTCTCAAATAGGTTTTGGTTTAAAGCTGCTTCTGTAAGTAAAGTGTTCAAACCCTCATCAACACCATGAGTATAGTAATATGTGGCTGTAGAAACCACCTCTAGTGATATATCAGATGAACTTGTTTCTGTACCAATTGCTACCGCAGTATTTATACTTCCTTCTGTAACTTTACTCTTAACTGTATTTTCAATTATTTTCCATTCTCCACTAGCCTCATCTAAAGAGTTAACAGACTCCTCTGTTGCTATCTCAGTAAGTTCTTCTATTTTGGTGTTTACATCAGCTTGTGAAAGTACAGTGTATGTTTCCTTAGAACCACCAGTAAAAGCTGCAGAATTTACAGCATATACCTTAGTTGCATCAAAACCATTGATACTAAAATATTTTCCAGAAGGGATATTATATTCCTCTCCTACTTCTATAGCTTCAACACCTACAGTACCATAGCTATTACAAGTGATAGTTAGATCTCCTGTTAGTAAATACTTCTTTCCATCTGTCTCTGTTTGATGTCCAACATATACACTAACTGCTTCATCTGCATCAGTACAACCTTCTGGATTAATATATGAAATGGTTACACTTCCAGTTGCCTTATCTCCTCTGTATGCTACTCCAGTTGCATCCACTGTATCAGAGACACTCTTGGTTGCACTTTCTGTTTTAATAGGGATCTCTAATGATTCAAAATCTATTTCATTTATATTTTCGTTCCCAGTAAATATCTTTTCTACCTCTACAGGCTTAGATTGGATAGGGATGGTTACTTTTACATATGGGGCAAATTTGTAATAGAGGAAGGCAACAAGTAAAAGGACAGAGAATAGAGGAATTATGAGTTTCGGAATTAATTTTATAAGTTTATTCTTTAAATCGCCCTTATCAATCCCTTTCCTTTGTGGAAGGTTCCCGGTTATGGGGTTTATCTTATTAGAAGGTTTCTCTTTCTTTTTAAATAATTTTGGTAAAGAGAGTTTTGGTAAAGAAAACTTCTTCTTAGGTTTCTGTTTAATAGGATCTGGGATATCCTTAAAATCTTTCTTTGTTAGATTCCTCTGTTCAGGTTCTGTTTGATCATCTTTTGTCATATTAATATCTTGATCAATTACAATATCTGTATCACCTGGAGTACTTGTGTTAACCATCCCATCCTTTTTTCTGTTTTTACGATTCTTACGGAGTACCGAATTAACTCTATCCTCAAAGGAGGTTATATTGGCGGATTTATATTTTTCAGGCAATATTTTTTTATCAATACTAAAACGAGCATTATAGTCTGTTTGAGCATTTAACCAAACCTCTTTCGTAGGATTTGTTGGGGTATCTATTACTGTAATCCCTGCTATTTTGGCATTTCGTATCCCAGTAGGATTATTAAGGATTTGTAATACCAGTAAAGCTTTCTTCTCATCTACAGTATCTAGAATAACTTTGAGATTTATTGAGCTGATTAAAATTTCTGAGCCCTCTGTAAAAGTAACTAATATTTTCTTTCCATCAATATTAGATATATTTCTAACAATATCTATTAATTCATCTTGTGATTTTACAACTACCTTTTTAAAATTCTCTTTCATATTAATTGCCTCCAACAATATTAATATTTTTCTTCTCTATCTCTTGGTCATATGCAAATTTAGCAAGAGAGGCAGGGGTAATATCGTATATATTTTTTAATTTCCCACTACTGTCTGTGATATTTGAGAGTAAGTTGGGAGAGTAGATCTTTGTTTGAGGAACTACTGGGAATGGTAGAAGCCTCTTCCATGGGAATTCCATCATCACTTCCTTTATCTCAGGAAGTAATGCACCACCACCACAAAGATATATTTGAGAAGGGAAGATATCAACATCATCACAGGATTC
>DOZG01000012.1:0-5046 GCA_003518125.1 Patescibacteria group bacterium | reverse complement strand
ATTTTTCTTTGTTCTGCGTGTCTGTAATCTAAATTGAGAGCTTTAGCAATTTCTTTTGTAAATACCCTACCTCCAAATCCAAACATTTTTGTTTCTGTAACATTTCCTTTTTCTACAACAGCTATATCTGTAGTACCACCTCCAATATCTATGAAAATACCATTGAAGTCAGAATCTGATGATCCTGCAAAGGCTCTCGCTACAGCGAATGGTTGTGATACTATCCCAAGAAGGTTTAACTTTAAGGACTTTGCGACCTGTTTTAACGCAGATACATATGTTTTTGGAGCAAAGGATGCATAGAAGTGTAGTTTAACGTCTTTCCCTTTATATCCGACTAAACTATTAACAGGCATTCCACCTATCTCTGTACCAGTTGGGGTAATGTGTAAGATGTCTATATCTTCATATTTAAGTCCAATTCGTTGACTAAGATCTTCTCTTCCTCCTTGTTCTATTCTATTCTTTATCTTCGCAATTATCTTTCCTTCTTCTTTTTCTGTTACCTCATTATCAAAGTTAGTTTCTCTTTGGTAATTAACTACAATAGATACTCCTTGTATGTATTCTCCTGCAATACCCATGATGACATTTTTGGGGTATTCTTCCTCTAGAAGGTCTTTTGTGAGTTCTTCTATACAGAGTTTACAGTTTTCAAGTACAGTATCAAGGTTACGGATAGAGCCAGATTTCATAGCATGTTCTTGTTGTTGTATTTTGGCAATCCTTTTTATATTGACACCCAGATTATCTGTAGCAAAGAGCATACTTTTCAATACTTCCGTACCAATATCTAAGGCAACATTGTTAGATTGACTTTCTAACAAATCAGTTTTTGTAGACTTTTTAAGAAAAGGCAGATTCAACATTGTAGTAAAAGTATATCATATATTTTACTTTTCTATATTGTTACTACAAGTATTATTGGTTCTCTTTCAGTCTTTTTAAATATGTACTTACTTAGTCTAAATTCAAGCATTTTTTGTAGTTCTTTAGTTACAAATTTTTTCTTTTTTTGTGATTTATTAACCCATTCTCTATGTGTATCATATGTAAGATTTTCGATTTCTTTCAGTATCTTTTGAGACTTTTTCATATATATGAACCCTCTTGATATGAACCTAGGTCTACCAATTATTCGTTTATTTTTGGAACTTAGGTTGAGTAATACAGTGAATATTCCAAACTCTGCCAGTTGTTTTCTGTCTCTGAGTACAATATCACCAATATCTCCTACCCCGAGTCCATCTATGAGGATTGGTTTAGATTCAATTTTCTTACCTTTTTTCCAGTATCTACCATTAAATCGCCAAGTTTGTCCATCGTCTGTGATGAGGATATTTTCTTCTTTTGTTCCCCACTTAAGAAAATTTTGTTTATTAAAATATCTGAAAGTTAGAGGACCGTGTACTGGCATGACAGTTTTGGGTTGTATGAAGTCAAACATCATTTTCATATCTTCTTGGTATCCATGACCAGTTGAATGTACCTTATTTTCGGCACTGTCTTTTATTAATTCAACTCCTAAGGCTATTAGTCTGTTAGTCATTTGTTCTATTTTAGTAACATTTTCTGGAATTTCAGAGGAGGACATTATTACAAGGTCTCCCTTTCTTATCTTTATGAATCTATGTTCGTTTAGAGATATCCTATTCAATGCTGCATATCTTTCTGCTTGGCTTCCAGTTGTCAAAAGTAGTAGTTTGTTATCAGGATATTTTCGCATCTCTCCTTCTTTAATTATTAATCCTTGAGGAATATTTAGATATCTTTGTTTCTGAGCAATCAATATTGTTTGTTCCAGACTTCTTCCAGAGAGTACAACCTTCTTTCCTGTTTTTTTAGCAATTTCGATAAGGGTGTATAGTCGTGTAAGTAGTGAAGAGAATGCTGCAACAATAACTCTTCCTTCTGCTTTTGATATTACCTTATACAGGTTATTAGCAATTTCTGTCTCAGAAGGGGCTTTCCCAGGAGTACTTGCGTTTGTACTTTCCATCATCGCAAGGTCTATTCTTCCTCTCAAGGATTTAAGATGTTCGTAGTCTGCTTCTGGTTCGTTAGCTGGGTTAGTGTCAATTTTGTAATCACCTGATATGAATACATTCCCATTTGGTGTTTCGACAAATATTGCGAATGCGTCTGGGATACTGTGGTTAATACCTATAAAGGTGACTTTGAAGTACCTTCCTACTCTTACAGTAGTTCTTCTTTTTACAGCATGTATTTCTGTTTTATTAAGTAGTCCATGTTCTTCTAGTCTTGCTTCTATTAATGCTTTAGCAAAATTCCCAGCATATACTGGGGGGAAATCTAGGTCAGGGAGTAAATATCTTAGGGCTCCTGTATGATCTAGGTGTCCATGTGTAATTACTATTCCTTTTACCTTATGTTTATTTTTTCTTAAGTAACTTGTATTGGGTATTAGGTAGTCTATTCCGTACATATCATGTCCTGGGAATGAGTATCCTGCATCTATGATGAGGATTTCATCCTTGTATTCTAAGAAATTACAGTTTCTTCCTACTTCTGTTGTACCCGAAAGTGTACATAGTTTTAATTCTTCTTTTTTATTATCCATTTTTTTATATTTAAAATTATCAATCCGTTTTAATTCTAGGATTATTGAATATATGTATTAGTAAACCAATGTATTTACTAATTTCTTAACTATTGGTGGAGAAATCCAATACTGTTTAAAGATACTTTATTCTTCATTAAGAATGCAAGTATTTTATGAAGACGGGGGTATTCTAGCATATATATATGGATTTGGGAAGGGGATGTAGTTTGTTCTATAGGTTGTGAGGGGTTTTGTGTTATGGTAGAATATTTCAATTAAATTAGAAGTTTAATTAGTTATGGTATTTCCTACACATGAAAGACCATCACCCGAACAAATCACACAGGATTTTCTAAAAAAGCAGGAGTATAAATCTATGAGAGGATTTAAAAATCATATTATAGAAATGATAAGACAAAGGATTGATGAAGCGGGAGGTTCGATAGAAAAGACCTCTCAGGGTAATTTAATATCTTCCAAGGATTCGAAAAGTGAATGGACAAAAACTCAGATTATTTTGAAAGGTTTGTTAGGACAGTCTTACGATTACCAATATCTTAATTGTGTCAAAACTGCAAAAGGATTCGATGGTTGGAAATCTTCCATGAGGTTTTCTTTCTGTGACTATGATGATAGCCCTAAAGAAGAAATTATATCCCCTATAGATATTGCTAATAACACTGAGCATTTTTATGTAAGTATTTTCGTTCCTAAGGAACGTTTTGAAACCGCTTTCCCAACATATACTCAATTCCCGATGGATAAAATTAGAAATGGGAGTGAATGGATAAATGCAAATAAGCAAAATATTGTAAAATATGTTCCAGAAGAAGAGCATGTTGGATACATAGTGACTCTAGATTTAATAAAAGAGGGTTTCCTTACAACAGAGGCCACTAAAGGAATAGAAGTAGATAGTAAGAGTAATTCAAAATAAGTTATGAATTTATGCTAGGAGTAGTAAAATCCTTTGATACAGAGGTAACAAGTTATTTGGAGAAACTCCCTTTACCTGAAGCTGAAGGGGAGCTGAGTATGATGGGAATTTGTACAGTAGTGGTATGGATAATTTTGATACAGTCCGACAGGAAATAGAAGAAAATGGGTTTTCTGTGATTACTTCTGTAGGCAGTACTTTATTATGTAAGCAATTAATTGAGCAACTACAAGGAATAAAGAGTCAGGATTTCTCTTTCTCAAATCATTACATACCTTTTGAAGTTTACATAATGTTTAATCCTGATAGGGTAACAATTATCCAGGGAAACTACAGAACTGTTAAAAAGTATCCAGTGGATGAGAGGTGTAAATTCAGGATTTGGAACAAAGGTAAAAACACAGGGATTATTCTTATAGAGAATATAGATACAGAAGGATAAATACTCCTTGTTTATCTCCCTCATTTTTGTTGATATAATAAAAATACTTGATTAATCAATTCAATATTGTAAAGCAAGGGTTCTAGGGTTTGTTTTTTGTATATCCCAAAGTATTATTATACTGATATGGCGTACATATTATATTGAGAAATCTCGTATATAATGTTATCGTAGAAATATAATAAATTTTAATAAATAAAGAAATGAGTGATATTCCTGGTGTAGGTAATGAAAAAAGCCTTCCTAACGAAGGTAAACAAATAGCTAATACTCCTGGTGCAGGTGATAAAGAAGGCTTTTATAACTATAGGGGACAAATAACTCATATTCCTGGTGCAGAAAAAGTAGCATATGCTATGAAAAACTTTGGAATGGATGCAGCTTCTCGAGCAGAGGTTACTGCCAAGAAAGATTACGAGACTGGCATGACCGAACAGGAAAGAGAGAATATGGGGATAACAAATATGCTACTAGAGGAATTTCCAGATGCTTTTGAGAAGATAATTGATGCTAATGGGAATCCCGTATATAGAGTAGGAGAAAGTCAGACCTTAGGGATTTTTAAAGAGGGTATGGAGGAAGGGGAATTGATGGCGAAACTTCAAAAGGAAAGGGCGAAGATAGATAAATTGGTAGGTAAAGGCTTAAGTGCAGGTAGAAACAGGTTTTTACAGAATCTCTGTACGACTAATGGTGCTGTTTACTTTTCAAGATACGGTATTACTACGGGGCCATCTAGCTACTTTGACAAATCCGACATAAATTCCTTCAAAACTAACGAACAATCCCTTAGATCTTTCCCAAATGATGTTTTGGAAACATTTTTTAAAGTGCTTGCCAGACTGGACGTTATAGGTGAAGTAGCTAAAGAAGTGAGAGCCAAAGATCCGAGAAGTATTACAAACCTCCGAGCTCTTGCTCAAGCAGTTAAAAATCAGAATGAAGAAACATCTGGGCTTAATAACGTAGGATAGAATATAATTACAATCTTTCAATCAATCTTATATTACTGATATAATATGTTCAGTATTTTGTTGTTAGATATACAAAGATGAAAGAACTATCAAAATCATTTAATGCTCAACAATTAGAACCCGAAATATA
>DOZG01000041.1 GCA_003518125.1 Patescibacteria group bacterium | reverse complement strand
ATTTAGTAATTCTCTATCCTTTACAAACCTATCAACAATATCTAATCTTCCATTAATACTTTTCTTCTCAATCAATGGATTGAGTAACCAGTGATACAACAATCTAGAACCCATCCGTGTCTGAGTATGATCAATTATTGAAAGTAGGGAATTCTTAACACTACCGTTGTATGAACTTGCAACTAATTCAAGATTCCTAATGGTTGCCTGATCCAAAATCATTGTACCGTTGATATTAACCTGTCTCGGTTTCTCTATATGTTTCGGATCCATTAACTGGGTATCCTTAATATATTTGAGTATCATACTTACCGATATTAACTGTACATCCTCCTCAAGTCCAAGAGATTTGAGAGTTTTAATATTGTAAAAACTTTGTACAATATCTTTAGTAAATTCGATATTCCTCAAACTCTTCTCAACAAACTGTACAGGAATATTCCCAAAGTTTAACCCATTACTACTATCAATCAAAAGAATTTCTACTGGATCGTATGAAGAAAGAACCGCATCCACACTTTCTTTATCAAAAGGTAATTGCATTGTAAGAAATTCTCCAGTAGACATATCACACAAAGAGACACCTAAAGATTTTTTCTCCCCAAAGAATGCTGCTAGATATGAATTCTTTAAATCATTTGCTTGTTCTCCATCCAAAGTCCCTGGAGTAACTACTCTTGTTACTCCCCTTTTTACAATACCCTTGGAAAGCTTTGGATCCTCAAGCTGATCTACTACCACTACACAATATCCCGCTCTAATAAGCTTGGATAAATACTGATCTACTGCCTTATGAGGAAATCCAGCAAGTGGAGTAGGGTTACTTTTCTTATCTCTAGCAGTAAGCGTAATATTTAAAACCTTAGATGCAATCTTGGCATCATCACCAAATGTTTCAAAGAAATCTCCCATTCTAAACAGTACAATCTTATCAGGATATTGCTTCTTAAACTTCATATACTGCTCCATCATTGGAGTCCGTTTTATAGTAGACATAGTGGTGGATTATAGCATAGAAAAGAGTTACTTACCCATGATAAGCTGAGCCTCTTTCTTTGCCACAAGTTTACGAACATCTATAACATTTTCTGGGTTTACACTCACTCCATAAACACCTTTACTTACACACTCAGTGACTAATTTCTTATCCCCTTCACAAATTACTGTAATTTCAGCCTTAAACGGTTTAAGTATATCAATTACATTATCAACCATTTTTAATATACTATTGGTAGAAAGTAAGTACTTAGCCTTTGTATCATTTATCTTAAACCCCTGCATCTGCCTTGCGAGTCTTGGTATATTCAATATTACACCATCTATCTTTGCTTCCATTATTTCATCAACAAGAATAACTTCAGTAGGATTATCGATAACAGCATATACATTAAAAGTCGAACTCCTCCTCAACCCTATACTTGATAGAGTTTTCTTAAATTCCCTCATAAGATCTCCATTCATTGGAGCATGTACCGCAAGACTTACATTGCGCTTTTTGTAAATATCTCTTACTCTTTTAACAATCTTTAAGGTTCGTTTTAACATTTCCTTATTTGCAATATAGTGTCTTAATCCAAACTGACTATTAGATAATTCTGAATCCTCCATAGCCTTCCCTTTAGTAATCCCTCTAAATTGCTTAACTGTACTAGAACCAATACTTACTACTACCTCATTACCTTGGGCTAATTCTACATACTCACAAATCTTCTCAGCAATTTGTTTGGCATATTCAACAAACTTCTTATCCTCAACATAGGCTAGTAGATGTCTTCCATGATCAATCATTATCCTATCCATATCAATAAATACCATCCCATGAGAATTACCAACATATTCTCTTAAATCACTAGGTTTGAGTGTGGGTTGTATGAAAACCTTCGTAGCAGTAGGCGATAGGGTAGAGTCAACTGGAATCTTCTCTTTAGATTCATCTTCTTTCTTCTCATTTAGTAAATCTATTCCTGATAGATTCTCATTGCTATACGCAGTAACAACAGGATGTACCTTCTCCTCCTTCAAACCTTTAACAATATTTGGATCCGTTTCTTTGTACACACTACCCACATTACCATCAACACGAACCAAATCTCCATGCTTTAAAACAGTTGAGGCATTCACCGCACCAACTACTGCTGGTATACCAAATTCACGACAGATTATCGCAATATCACTAGTTAACCCACCAGTATCTGTAATTACTGCACCAGCAGAAAGTATCATAGCCTCCATTTCATGAGCGTAAGACCTGATCACAAGTACATCATTCTTTGTAACTTTTTCCTCTTTCCTACCATCCTCTATTATCAACACCTTACCAGTTACAGTACCAAAACTAGCACCAATTCCAGAGAGTAGAAAATCCTCTCTAGTTTGTACTCTAACTTCAGTTTCCTTCTTACCTTTGTCTACATTCTTTGCAATACCGATTAATCTCTCAACTGCACCACCATATTCTTGTTGCTGTTTCTTAACTAATTTCTTAGCCTCATCAAAAGCCTTCTCTCCAATCTGATCTACATCTCGATATCGTTTAACAAATGCGTTAATTACCTCACC
>DOZG01000069.1:4074-4611 GCA_003518125.1 Patescibacteria group bacterium | reverse complement strand
TGGTGAGAGGTGGAATCGAACCACCGACCTTAGGTTTATGAGTCCTATGCTCTAACCTTCTGAGCTATCTCACCAAGTTGCTCACTATTATACCAAAAGATCCAAAGCTGTTCACTAATTAACTTTTCCAGAATAGTCTCCTAATTCGGTATTTATCTTTATTACATCACCTATCTTAATAAATAAAGGAACATTTAGGGTATATCCCGTTTCTACCTTTACTCTCTTAGTTGCAGAATTTGCAGTATTACCTCTTACTGCGGGAGGAGCTTCAATAACCTTTAATTCAACACTTGCATTCCTTTTAAGATTAATAATCTTCTCTTCAAATTTCATTACTAGACAGGTATCTCCCTCTTTAAGAAAGTGAATATATTCACCAACCATATCTTTACTTACACTCAAAGTCTCATATGAGGTACTGTCCATAAAATATATATTATTATCATCGGAGTATAGATACTGTACAGCTATTGTTTCAGGCTCGATATATTCTACCTTTGTACTTGCTTTGATAGTCTTTTCTAATTGCTGATC
>DOZG01000069.1:1044-4033 GCA_003518125.1 Patescibacteria group bacterium | reverse complement strand
ACTGGTTGATCTGTTAATGGCATATTTAATACTTTCAACTTAAAAAAGTTTCTTCAAAATAAAAACGTTGAGAAACAATTATGGTTGCGGGGGTTGGATTCGAACCAACGACCTTCAGGTTATGAGCCTGACGAGCTGCCACTGCTCTACCCCGCGTTAATATGGATTGATTATATCTCAATACAGGCAATTTTTGCAAATTAATACCCCTCTACCACAAAGTCCACCCACTCACTCCAAACCTCTACATTCTCAATTCGGCTACCAGCGTATAAAACACTTTCAACCTTTTCTTTACCCAAATCAATCAATTCATCATTTATTACAAATACAACCTCATTACCCTTCCCATAATTCAACCTATCCCTAGCCTCCTGTTCTAAATGTTCAATACTACTAGCCTCCTCTATCTGCAAAGATAACTCTAAATTCTTAATCCTTAATTCTTCGACTTCATATTCTGCCTGTTTAAGTAAAGAGATCTTCTGTACCATCTGTTTAATCGATCTATACACACTAAGCACCATAAGGATAGAAACCCCAAGTAAGAGTATCCGACCAACCATACTATTAAAAATCTTACTTACCCAATTGTCCTTTTCTTTTGTACCTTTACTCCGATTTTGTTTAAAGTCATATTTTACTCTACGCATAATATATATTAACAAATAGCTTTGTAAAAGAGAAATCCTGTATAGTAAAGATTATATATAAATGTTTTGCAATTACCCCCAACTTATAGTATATTATGATAAGATTATTAATTAAGTAATAACTACATTGATAAAAGTAAGAAACTCTAACTTTGCCCAGTATCACAAAAACTTCATAATTGACCTAAAGGAAAAGGGTCGATCAGAATCAACATTAATAGCCTACTCCAAAGACACTGAGCAGTTACTTAACTTCTTCTCTGATAAAGGGATATTAAAACTAGAAGATACTTCTATAGAAATTTTAGAGCTGTATAAAAAATATTTACAGGATAGCAACTACACCCCAAAGAGTGTTTCTAGGAAAATAAATAGTACACGAACATTTTATAAATATCTTGTTGAAACTAAAAAACTTTTAGATAACCCTTCTGACAAATTAGCTCATCCTAAATTTGAAACTAAACCCCCAAGAGTACTGTCAGAAATGGAGTACAGAGCTCTAAGAGATGTCAGTAGGTCTGACATAAGACTCTACTCCATTATCGAAATACTACTTCAAACTGGTATTAGAATTGGAGAGTTAGCTTCTTTAACCATTGATGATATTAGAACACAGCAATCAAATAGTAAATCAATAGATTTTCTTTTCATTGCTGAGTATGGAAGTCATTCTTCTAGAAAGGTCCCTTTAAACAAATCTGCTAAGAAAGCTATAGATGATTACTTAGAGATTAGACATGAGACTGAGGAAGAAACATTGTTTATCACTAAGAATGGAAGACCTTTATTAGTAAGGAATATTAGAACTACAATAGACAAGGCTTTTGAAAGGGCTGGTATTAAGAATGCTAAGGTTAATGATTTAAGAAATACGTTTATAGCTCATCATTTAGCTAATGGTGTAAGCCTAGTAACAGTCTCTAAACTAGTTGGACATAAGAGATTATCTACTACAGAGAAATATCTCAATCTTGTAGAGAACAAGAAACCAGAGACAGAGAAAAGTTTGAAGGAGTTGTAATTCCCTTATATTGTAAAATAAAAGGACTAGAAATAGTCCTTTTTTGTTTATAACACACTGGTGGGAGTAGATGGACTCGAACCATCGACCACGGCTTTATAAGAACCGCGCTCTAACCACCTGAGCTATACTCCCGTATAAGCATTGTGATTTTACCAAAAATTACAAGAAATTGCAGTATTTAAAACCCCATTGGAGGAAAACCAGCAGTATTCTGCTTCGGTTTAACCTCCTTATCAAGATCTGCCCTTCTTCTAATATCAGCATTAATAACACTGACATCCCTACCATACCTAGTTCTAGAAAGATCCTTAATTAATTGTACAACCTCCTTATTAACCGTCATATCAAAACCAGACATAGGAAATTCACTACCATATAAAGTACTAAGAGAAAATGGTCCAGGATAATTACCCTTACTAAGCATCTTAACATAGTAATGCCCTATACCCTGATTAATTAAATCTCCCGATGTAAGCATAGGATCAAACTGAGGCTCTATAAACTCACCATCCTCAGCACTACACCTACCAACAAACAAAGATCCCACATTACCAAACACTGCATCCTTAATATTATCTGGTAACTGACCAATATACTGGTGAGCCATAGTTAAATTCAAACGATACTTTCTAGCCTCAGACAGAATTGAACAAAAATCATCAGTAGCAAAATTCTGAAATTCATCTGCATAAAAAAAGAAATCTCTTCTCTGACTCTCATCTACATCCTGCCTACTTAATGCAGCAGCTAACATCTTCTGTACTAACAAAAGACCAAGAAAAGACATATTCTCCTCCCCCATTACACCCTTTGCCAGGTTTATGATGAGAATCTTACCACTATCCATTACATCTCTAAAATCAAAAGAGGATACTGACTGTCCAATAATATTTCTAATGGCTAGGTTAGTAGTAAATTTATCGAATTTAGAAATAAAGTACCCCAAACTCTCAGCCTTAGTTTTCTGATCAGTCTTAGCAACCTGATCCACCCAATACCTCTTAACTAATTCATCCTTAATAATTGGTAACCACTTATCCTTAACCCACTGTTCATCCTGTAAGATACGTACAACCTCTATCAGTGTAGATCCCTTCTCAGACATAGCGGTAAGCATAGAATTACGTACAGCCTGTTGCATCATAGGTCCTACAAAGCCTTGATTATGTGGATCAAACATACGAATCAGTAAAGCGATAAAACTATTTACTATCTGATGCTTATGCTGTTCACTATAATACTCCATAATATTCAAACCAAAAGGCCTATCAAAATCCCCAGCATTGAAATATATAACATCCTCTGCTCT
>DOZG01000069.1:465-1025 GCA_003518125.1 Patescibacteria group bacterium | reverse complement strand
ACACCATCACCATTGTAAATATCCTGTATAATCATCCTAGTCAAAAGCCAAGACTTACCAGTACCTGTCTGACCAAGAATGTAGGAATGCCTACGCCTATCATCTCTCTCAAAACAAATCCTTTGAACCTTCCCCCTATACTCATTATTCCCCATCCATATTGTATCTATACTATCAATATCTTGATTAATATCATTAGATGCAGGAATCTCTCTAGAAAGTAACCAATGAATATTAGGAGTTGTAATATTCTTGTTAGGAAAATGATAAATCGCAGCAAGCTCCTCAATATTTAATATGGTTTTACAATCTAATGGAGTTCTACGATATATGACATCACGCATAAAATCTTTTTCTTTTCTCCTAGAAACTTTCTTTTTCTTTAACCTATTTATACCAGGATTATTAAACTGATCAAAGGCTCCTACAATATTATCTAAATGCATCTTAGCTAACTCCTTAGTAGGAGCACTTGTTACAATACGAATATCTGTAAGAAACCCAGCCTTAGAAATCTTCTTACCAATATCCTGCATCTTCTCCTGAGATACATCAATATG
>DOZG01000069.1:0-388 GCA_003518125.1 Patescibacteria group bacterium | reverse complement strand
AGAGTACTAAGAATATTTGACAAAGGATCCCCTTCAAAATCCTCTGCTACTCTGATAGGACAGTAACTCTCTTCCTCTAATTCTAGCCTTGTAAACTCTACATGAGTATTTGTATCGAAGATATTGTAATCATTTACCTGTTTAACATCTGCATCTTGATATGATCCTAATATCTGTTTCTCTACAAGTTCTGCTAAATTCTTAGGACAGTGTACATAGAAACGTAATTCCCCAGGCACAGCCATCATCTCAAAGCTAATAGAATTACTCACAGTAAAATTCTCAGCTAAGCCCTTACCTTTACCTCCAACACTAGCAAGATTAGCAAACATCTTCTCAGCCTCCCCTATCTCTATCTCATTACTTCTTGGAACTCTTACCTCAAACA
>DOZG01000080.1 GCA_003518125.1 Patescibacteria group bacterium | reverse complement strand
GATGATTGGGCAGAAAGTGCTGAAATTTTAGATTTCTACTCTGCAAAAAAGATATATGAGAAACCGAATTTTACTACTCTTCTAACCAGAATCCAAAACCTTGGAGATACACATATAACACCAAAAGGTGATATTGTCCTTACAAATATATTCAAAAAAGAAGTAGGAAGAATCCATTTTAATGAACAAAACCAAAGTCTCCTGAGAGATAGTAATGGAACCTATGAAAGTGTCTGGGATCTAGAAAAATATATCAACGATGGACAACTTGTACTCGGACCAATTACTGCAGAAACATTTATACTCTACAGACATACTAATCCTGGGTTTTCCGTCCTTTCTGCAACTACAACCTTCTGGATTATTCCTTGGAAGTTGATAATAATGGTATTAATTGCCATAATTACACTGTATGTCATACTTGCAATCAGAAAAAAGAAAAAGAAAAGTAGTACTAGTAGTAATTACCACTATCCTCGTTAGTTTCCTAATACCAACCAATACTTACGCAGAAACCATATCCCCTATCCTTACTGAAGTAACCCAAAGTATGGGTGATATAAGTAGTGGGTCAGTAGAAATAAAAAACCAAAAGAATTACGACATCTATGTAACTCCTAAAATATATAAATACTACGCTCAATCCGAATATATTCTTGATTTAGAACCATTCGAGGAATTTGTTAAAATTGATACTGACTCAATACTAATACCAGCAAATAGTACGAAAACAATCACATTCCAGATATTGGGATTAGAAGCACTAGAACCTGGTACATACTACAATCTAATTGTATTTACACAACAATTAGATGATAAAAAAACTGAAGAAACGATAATAGGTACTACCGCAGTAACCTCCCATCTAGTAGTCCTCAATCTAACAACAGACCCAAATCTTGAAACAATTACCCAAGATTACAGCATAGATGTACAAGTAATTGATAAAGGAATACCTTTTCTTAAATCACCAAAATTAAAAATTACTTTTTTCAATAATTCAAAATACACATTAATACCCAAAGGAGAAATACGGGTGGAAAAACATAGTACCAATAAAGAGCCAGAATATATAAAGATTAACTTAGATAGNNATATTCTTTAGAAAAACAGCATATATAAAAATACAAAACGGCATAGATAACGGAATAACCACTAATGAAATAGAAATACCAGGATTCAAGAATGAGTTTATGTACATCCTTATTACATTGATTGTAATCTTAACATTAGCACGATCGATAAGAAGCGATATTAAACCAACTTCAAAATCTTCTTAGTAGTCTTAAAACTCACTTTAGCAACATCCCTAAGCTTCTCTGCACCATATATACGCACAAAATCAATACCAGATCTAATTACATTAGAAGCTCCTTTGGGAAAATTAAAATCATATTTAGCACGTAATCTATCAAACTCTTCTAAAAATATTCCTCTAGCAATAATGGATGCAGCAGCTACTGCAATATCAGACTCTCCTTTATGAAATTGCTCTATATCCACATACTTACCAAGTGGCCCAAGTTCATCCAGAATCCTATGTTTCGAAGAAGAGAATTGATCAATAACTACTTTTTTACATTCAATATCTTTCTTACCTAAATCTTCAAGTGCTGTTTCAATACACTGTGTATGCTGTTTAGCTAGTAATATAGATAAATTACCATATTCATTAGTCAAATCATTATATATCTTAGGATATAAAACAATCGGATAGTAGTATGGATAATCCTTTACTCTTGCATACAAATCTAAAATTTTCTTATCCGAAAATTTCTTAGAATCATCAAAGCCTAAATACGATATCTTTTCGACAAAATCTTCATCTACAAAACAAGCAACTACAACTAAAGGACCAAAATAATCACCCTTACCTACTTCATCGACACCAATATGAGGAACAATATCCTGACCATTCTCAGTACCTCCCTTTATATACGCAATTGTTTGTGTAAAATCAATACTACCCTGTAATACAAGCTTTCCACTACTGTATAAGGTAGCTACTGCACCATCTGGTGATGAAAAAGAATCTTCTACATACTCATTACTAATTTGCCTCTCTTTCCATCCCAAAGCCTCCATCATTTCTGAGAAACTCTCCATTTGAGTACCATTCAACTTTACAGTTACAGTGTTTTGTGACATCTAAATCTCTTCAATATTAAAACCATCAGAAGTATCTACAACTCTATACCCCATATTCATAATTTGATCTCTAAGTGAGTCTGCTAATTTGAAATTCTTACCCTTCCTAGCCTCCTCTCTCTTCTCTACAAGCTCTAATACAGAGTCTGGTATAGAAAGACCATTTTCAACTAAAGAAACCTCTAAATCCAAACCTAACACCCTATCAAAATCATATATGGTTGTAAGTATATCCTCTGGTTTCTCATTAGATTTAATAATTTCATTTATCAATGCTAATACCTTAGAGATATTTAAACAATCATCTAAATATTCCTTAAACTTCTTTACATAACTAGGTAGAATCTTACCATCTTGACCACTACTTTTCTTTTTTAATTCAGTTAATCTATTAATCAAAGCTAACCTTGAATTTCTAGCACCCTCCAGTGCCTCTTTTGAGAAGTTAAGCTTCATATTATACTTTACAGAACTATACAGATAGCGTAGATCTAATGGATTAAAGCCCATTTTAAGAATATCTTCTAACAAAAAACTCTTCCCTGAACTCTTAGACATCTTACTATCATCACCCATCACTACCCATTCGTTATGGATCCAATAGCTTACGACAGGTCTACCGTATGTACCAATATTCTGAGCTCTCTCGTTTGGATGATGTACGGACATATTATCTATACCACCAGTATGTATATCAAATTTATCACCCAATACTGTAGTTCCCATTGCAGAACACTCTATATGCCAACCAGGAAAGCCATCTCCCCAAGGTGACTTCCAATGCATTATATGATTCTCATATTTACCTACACGCTTCATCCAGAGTACAAAATCAGCAGGATGATGTTTATCTGGATCTACATTTACTTCTTCTCTTACACCTTCAGCTTTCTCATCTAAGGATTGACCTGTAAATATGGTGTAGTCAGGAATCTTTGATATATCGAAATACAATGCTTGCTTAGTTTCGTACGCATATCCGTTTTTCTCAATCTTTTTAATCATTTCTATCATTTCATTAATATATTCAGTAGCTCTAAGAAAACCTATCTCCTTAAGTTTACCTAAATCCATATTAGGATCAATCTCTTCCCCACTAGGAGAAAGAATATTCATCTTCCTAAAATCTGCTAGTACACTACGAATATATCTATTTGCGATCTCTATTGGTTTAACCCCTTCACTACTTGCACTCTTCTCTATTTTGTCCTCACCAAAATCCTCATCTGCAGTCATATGACCTACATCAGTAAGATTCATAACTCGGTTAACATCATATCCTAAATATAGAAATGCCCTATAAAGAATATCCCAATTAATATATGCACGAATGTTACCAATATGCATATTAAAGTAAACTGTAGGGCCACAATTATATATCGATATTGTATTATCAACTAAAGGTTTAATCTGTACAACTTCCCTATCTAATGTACTGTAAAGTTTCATAATATGAGTATTTTACAATGTATTTAGCCTAATATCCATTCAAAAGTAATACTCTTTGGTCAAAGTATAGATCTTTAGTAAGGTTGTATATCTCAACCTCTGTATTACCCATCAAGATTGGATCATACCTTTCGAACAAAAGGTATAGCTCCTCATTCTT
>DOZG01000090.1:511-3433 GCA_003518125.1 Patescibacteria group bacterium | reverse complement strand
ACTATCAATAGAAAAATTAGAATCCATCAAAGTTAAAAATCTCTCCCTAAACATAGAAGATACAGAGATTTTAAAGAATATAAACTTTGAAATGAAAAAGGGAGAAAAAATCGGGATACTAGGATTAACAGGATCTGGTAAAACCGTATTTCTTAAACACCTACTCCGAGCATTAGAACCTACCTCTGGAGAAATATTACTAAATAACAAGAATATTCAAGAATATAAAATTGAAGACATTAGAAATATAACCGGATTCTCTTTCCAGGAAAACTTTCTTTTCAATGAAAGTATTTTAAATAATATTAAATTCGGGAGAAATATACCAACAAAGAAAGGCCTTAAAGCTGCAAGAATAGCAGAGGTAGACGAATTCGTTCAAAATATTAAAAACGGGTACAACAGTAATGTAGGAGAACAGGGCAGTAATCTCTCTGGTGGTCAGAAACAAAGGATAATGATAGCAAGGGCACTAGCAGGAGATCCTCAATTACTCATACTAGATGATGCAACCAGTAGATTAGACATTACTACTGAACGTAAAGTGTTTGAAAATATTAAGAACCAATATAAGAATATTTCAATCATATTGGTAGCTCAAAAGATTGCTTCTGTAAAAGATTGTAACCGTATATATCTCTTTGACGAAGGTAAAATTATTGAATCTGGTACACATGAAGAATTACTTAAAAAATCCGTTCTATACCAAGAAATTGAATTAACCCAAAGGAACTATGGCTAACAATTACAACCTAAACAAAGATGAAAAGATAGATACAAAGAAAGGTTTGACACTTATACTTAGACATTTCAAACCGTATATATTTACATTAATTGTAATAGCTATCGCACTACTAGCTTCAAATCTTTTAGGAGTTGTTCTAATCCCTAAACTTGCACAAAAGGCAATAGATATTAATATCGCTAATAATGATATTAATGGCCTGCTTGATACTGTCTTTACAGCATTAATAGTATTACTGTTTACAGCCATAACCAACTACATACGAGTAAGAACCACAGGGGTTCTCTCTCAGAAAGTTCTCTTCAATATAAGACAGGAGGTCTTTAAAAAAATTCAAGAACTACCTACACAGTTCGTGTCAGACAATCAAACAGGAGATATCATACAAAGACTTACAGGGAATGTTGAAGGTCTTAATAAGTTCTTCTCAGAAGGATTTGTCAGGGTGATGAGTATTTTCTTTATGATGAGTACTATCCTAACAACAATGTTTTTACTTAATTGGAAAGTAGCATTAATATCCCTAACCTTCACTATCATGGCTCTTCTTTTCCTCAGTTTCCAAGGAAGGTTTTTAGAAAAACCTATCAAAGAGTCCTTAGATAAAGAAGGTATGATTAGTGCTAAGGTACAGGAATCTCTAGATGGTTTCATATCCATCCAATCAACCAACCAACAAAAGAATTGGACCAAACAATTAGAAAACTTAACAAAGGACTACTACAAACTATCTAAAAAAGTTTCAGCAATATCTTCCACAGCGGATACCTTCATCACAATGATCAGTATCCTTTGTGTAGGTACAACTCTACTCTACTCCCTTCACCTAATGTCCGTAGGAATCCTCACTATCGGTATGGTCATTCTTTTTAACGCATATTCCCAACAGCTCTTCCATGGGTTAAACAAAATTTCATACATTTGGAGAAATATAAAGACTGGAGTGGCTTCAGCTTCTAGATTAAGAGAGATCTTGGAATTAAAAAGTAATATCTTCCCTCCAGATAATGCATATTCTCCAAAAAAGATTGATGGTAGAATACAGTTTGTAGATGTAGATTTTGGTTACAATAGTACTGACGTAGTACTCAAAGATATTAACTTTACTGCATATCCTGGGAAAACAATAGCTATAGTAGGCCCTACAGGTGGAGGTAAAACTACCTTTGTAAACCTAATAGCAAGACTCTACGATGTTAAGAATGGAAAGATATTGGTAGATGGAACTGATGTTAAAGAATGGGACCTTGATATTCTAAGAGAAAGTATTGGATACCTAATCCAGGACACCTTCCTTTTTGAAGATACTATCTTAAACAATCTTAGATATGATAATGCTAAGGTGACAAAACAAGAGGCTTTAGATATGTTTAAATTCCTAGGAGTATCCTCTTTTATAAAATCATTACCTAAGGGTTTGATGACTAAGATCGATAGTGATGGTCATGGTATTAGTTCTGGACAAAGGCAAATAATTGCTTTAGCTAGAATACTTCTTAGAGATCCAAAGGTGTTAATTTTAGATGAGGCTACTGCAAGGATAGATACTAAATCAGAGAAGTTACTTCAAACCGCTATAGAGAAAGCAGTGGAAGGAAAGACTACTTTTGTAATAGCACATAGACTAAGTACAATATTCAATTCCGATTATATTATCCTCATCAAAGAGAATACCATACTAGAACAGGGTAATCATGAACAGTTAATAGAAAAGAAAGGGTTTTACTATGAAATGTATTCCAAATTTGTAGGGAAATAGAATCCTTTCATTGAAGTTAATATAACTTACTGTAAAATGTAGTATGGACGATAAGAGAAATTTTCTAATTGGAGTAATAATCACTTTAAGTACAATAATCATTGGATTAATTAGTTACATTGTATATTCCGAATATATTATACAAAACCGTATACCTCAAAGATGTCCATATCAGGGTTGGTCATATGAGGATAAAGAATCTTTTGATGCTGGAGATGGTTGTAATACATGTGTTTGTAACAATGGCATCATAGTGTGTACAGAAATGGTATGCGAAGAATTAAATTTAGAGGGTAATTAACATGGAGAGAGAAATTCTAAAAGGTCCTAAGAATAAACAGGTAGAGAAAATAGTTCCAGCCCCATTTCCTACTACCACTCCTAGCCATCCACAAGAAAAAGATAAGGGTATGAGTAA
>DOZG01000090.1:0-349 GCA_003518125.1 Patescibacteria group bacterium | reverse complement strand
ACATTACCTGAGGGTTGGACCATTATTGAATATTTCGATGGAGAGGGAACAGAATCTCTAACTGATTTTAATGGATATATTGGTTTAACTGCTTTTGATATTATTAACCCAGATAGTGAACAGGTTTTTACTGTACAGGCAGTGTCTGGTATAGGTTTTGCTGGTTGCCCTGAGTATCCATTATTCAGTGATAATGGGGAGGCGTATATGTCTGAACAGGAGAGTGCTAGCGAAGTAATGGGAGAAGAATTAAATGTTGTAGATTACACTGGTCAGGATTACATAGAGTTTGAATTCTTAAACACAACCTTTAGAAGAATAGGTAAGAAGTATTTCTATGATACACAAG
>DOZG01000098.1 GCA_003518125.1 Patescibacteria group bacterium | reverse complement strand
TACCCTATCCTTCTTATTCAAAAGGAGTATTAATGTACTAGGAAACCTTAGTTTAGTCCCTATTATTAAAAAATTCTGACTCTTTCTTTTAGTAAAATAGAATTTATCAAACACCAACCACTCATACAACTTATTACTAAAATCTATACCCCTTGCTGTAATCTTGTGTTTAACCATCATAGGTTTGGTAGTACCAAGGACATAGATAAAGAAAAGAAGAGATATTAAAGCAGCCATTAAGTAATATTTACCCAATATGGCTAAGAAAAGAATTAGAACTAATGATATTGCAACGATAATGATAAAACTCTTACTCTCAAACTTAAACTCATACCTATCAGGTGCTTCCCATTCAAAAAGTTTAATATTTTGAATAACCTTTTTAGGTTGAGAACTGTCCTCTTCTAATTCAACCTCTCTTTCTACAACCTTTCTCCGTTTTTCGCTTTTCTGAGATTTAATAGCCTTCTCTTTAAGTTTCTTTAGCTTCTCTTCCCTCTTCTTTAAAGCCATCTCTCCAGATATCAACTTTGAAAGATTCTTTAATTCTG
This sequence comes from Patescibacteria group bacterium, assembly GCA_003518125.1. Taxonomy (GTDB): domain Bacteria; phylum Patescibacteriota; class Dojkabacteria; order SC72; family SC72; genus UBA9296. The sequence continues at coordinate 7,374 of DOZG01000098.1, read as the reverse complement.
TATCCAATTTGTTTACTTTCTCTTTATTCGACATAGTTAATCATATAACAAGAAGAAGAAGGATAACAAGAGTAAGAGCCCCGAAACCGTAATAGATATTCAAGATATGTAGAAAATTTAATATCACAATTATGAGAATTCCCAAAAAGAGAATCCCCCCTATCTTAAGTGAGGAATATATCAATTTTCTATCGATCTCCCTCCTTAAAAATATCTTATTGATTAAAATATAAAGCATCGAGGTCATATTTACTAAAATAGTTGCTATAAAGAAAATTAATACAACAATGTTTTGCCAATTAATCTCCCCTTCTGATAGATATGGGAGAAATTCTGTGGTGTTAAATAAGTAATACAAAATTATTACAGACATAATTACTAAAAACCCTTGTCCTAAAAGGAATTTCATAATTTTCTTAATATAGGGTTTTGAGTTATCACTCCAATCCCCTATTCTCTGTAATTAAATTAATTACATATACATATATGAATGTCCTAATTATAGAGGAAAGTAAAACAATATCCCAATTGATAAAAAGATCTCTTACTGCACAAGGTTTTAATATTACCCTAGATAGTAGTAAATTTACTAATGATGTTTTTGTAAAGAAAGAACTTTTTGAAGTTGTTGTGCTTAATACTAACCTACCTGACAATGTAACAATTGATATTGTTAAAAAGATTAAGGATTTGAATAAAGATATTAAGGTCTTGGGTATATGTAGTCATGGTGGGTGGAAAGACAAAGTTCGTTTTCTTAAAAATGGTGGAGATGATGTTGTATCATACCCTTTCCCAATACAAGAATTAATAGCTAGAATCAATTCTTTACAAAGACGTCCTAAATCATATATAGATGAGAAACTATACATTGGAGGATATACATTAGATAAGGATAATTTAATGGCGAGTAGTGATAAGAAGGATATAAAGCTTAGAAGAAAAGAGTATGAATTACTAGAATACTTAGTAAAAAACAGTAATAGGACGGTAAGTCGTTGTGAGTTGCATGATCATGTATGGGATTACAGAGAGTATCTTGGTTCAAATACTGTAGATGTACATATAAAAAGAATACGGGAGAAGCTTGATAAGAAAAATCTAATAAAAACAGTACATGGAAAAGGGTATCAAGTAACTAATTATAAATCTTAGAGCATCATAGGCATAACTAAGTGTATAAAACTCTCATCGTCTTTTACTCTAAATACACCAGGTTTTACAGACTCCGAACACTCAAAAATAATATCCTCTTGATCAAGATGACTTAATACATCAGATAGAAGTCTTGAGCTAAAAGCAATCTTAACATCATCTCCTGATATTTCTCCCTTAAATACACTCCTATTACTCCCAACATCAGACTGTGAAGCTGACATAGTCATACTATTCTCTTTACTGTTAATATCCAATATTAATTTATTACCTAGTACAGTCCTCGCGATAATATTGGTAACCTTTAGTGAATCAAGAAACTCAGACCTATTTAATATACATTGAGTCTTAAAACCTGTTGGAATTATCTGTCTATATTCAGGAAAATCACCATCTATAAGTCTGGATACTAAATCTACATTACCTACTCTGAAAAGAATTTGATTTCTATTCTCAATTATATAAACATCTATCTTATCATCTCCTTCTATAATTTCAGAAATAATAAATGAAAGCTCCTGCATAGCTTTTACAGGTATTAGTAAAGATTTATTACTCTCACTATTAACTTCTAGCTCAATACTCTGCCTTGAAAGCCTTAACCCATCAGTACCTACAAAATTGATTTTTGATCCCTCAATCTCTACTAATATCCCAGCAAGTACTGGTTTTATATCATCCGTTGCTGCAGCAAAAGCCACCCTATTGATAGCTTTAACAAGATCTTCATTATTAATCTTTAGTAATGGTTTCTCTTTATTAACCTTAGCAATCTCTGGGTAATCCTCTACAGGTATGGTATGAAACTGCGCAGAATTATTAGTAGTTTTTACAGCAAAACTCTGACCATCTAATTTAATATCTACCTTCTCATTTGGAATCGAATTAATAAACTCTGCTAACTGTTTAGCCGGTACTGTAATACTACCTTCAGATTTAATATCAGCACCAATCCAAGTAGTAATTCCTATCTCTAAATCAGTAGCTGTCATAAGCAACTTACCTTTAGAGGTATCAAATTTAACATTGTTCAGGATGGGTAAACCTGGTTTACTACTTACTACCCTACTTACAATGTTTAAGTATTTTGAAAAGGTATCCTGATTACAAGAGAATTGCATATTAATAATCATAGATATTATATATAGGCAGTATTATCTATTTCATTATATGACAATTCGTGTATGGTTGGTAGTGGTTCATATATTTATTAATTACTACTTCATTTGAAAGTTACCTATTATTATATTTCTTTATTTATATAATCAATACATAATAATAATAAGGGGTATGGATATGTAGATAATGGATTTCTGAGATATTAATTATTCCTTACTATTAATATATTTTTATATTACCTTATCATGTGGATATTAAATGTAAATATATTAACTTAAGTATGTTGAGAATACTTTATTAAAGGTAATTCTTACTGTGGATACTATTTGTGGTTAATTACGGATAAGTAGGGGGTATGTGTGAATATGTATAGGGTTAGGAAATGGCTTTCTAATACAAGAATACCTTTAAATGAACAAATCTTGTGTGTGGGTAAGTAATAGGTTATCAGAAAGTATAATATACTTATTCACATACCTATCCACATACTATTATTGACAAAGATATCTTTTACAAGTCTCTACCTTTTCTGAGAATCGACTATCTTCATTAATCATCTTACTTATTTTCTCACAGGCATGGAGTACTGTTGTATGATCCTTTCTATTTACTTCCCTAGCAACTTTTTCTAAAGGGAGTTCTAAGTCATTACGCAGGATATACATTACTACCTGTCTTGAGAGTGCTACATAAGCTGTTCTTCTATTCCCCTTAATCTGTGCTGGTTTTACATCGAAAACATCTGATACAACAGCTATTACTCTCTTTGGTGTTATCTTTTTCCTCTTGCTTTCAATATCTACCTGCAATATTTTTGCAGCCTCTTCATATGAAGGCAGCTCTCCTAATCTGGCTAAAGAAAGTAGCTTGTTTAAAGCCCCTTCTAACTCTCTTACATTACTTTCGATATTCTTTGATATTAAATCTAAATACTCATTAGGTATCTCTAAACTCTTTTTATCAACTATTTGTTGGAGTATTGCCATACGAGTTTCATAGTCAGGTGCTCCTATATCAGCAACCATCCCTCCCTCAAACCTAGATCTTAATCTATCTGTAAGGTTTTTGATTTCACCCGGAGGTCTATCAGAAGCCAATACTATTTGTTTATTAGATTGATACAAAGTATTAAAGGTATGAAAAAGTGCTTCCTGTGTTTTGGGGTATGTTTCAACAAATTGGATATCATCGATAATGAGGAGATCTATTTGCCTATATTTATCTCTAAACTCTTGATCTTTTTTCGACCTTATACTTGCAATTAATTCATTAAGAAATTGCTCAATTGAAACATATACAACTTTTGTTTGGTAATCATTTTTAATCACTTCATTACCAATAGCTTGCATCAAGTGTGTCTTACCTACTCCAGTGTTACCGTAGAAAAAAACAGGATTGTACAAAGTCCCTAATTCTTCTACTACAGCCCTAGAAACAGCTTCAGCTAATCTATTATGTGAACCAATGACAAAGTTTTCAAATGTATATTTAGGATTAATTTGAGCTTTATAGATTGCCTTTTCTCTTAACTCCCTTTCATTTTCTAAGTCAGAAAAAAGTGTTTTTGAATCACGATCATTAGGACTATTCTCAGAGGCTTCGTAGTATTCATATTTCTTTGTTTTCCTTTTTGAGATTTCCTTTACTCTAGTATTAACATTAATCACAAAATTCTTCCCAGTTGTTTGTTGTAAACAATTTTTTAATATTGGGATATATTCATTAAGGATGGTAGTTTTTTGTAGATCATGTGCACATGAAAAATCTACTACTCCATTAGAGATATGTTCTATATATGTGTTAGTAAACCAAGCTTTGAAGTTTTTATCATTAATCTTTAATCGAACTAGTTCTCTAACAGTCTTCCAAGTATCATCTGGGTCTAATGATTTGTTGTTTTGGGTACTACCCATATTAGAGAAAGTGGGTTTAGGTAGTGTATCAATGTGGTTTTTAAATTCAGCTTTTTTCATAGACAAAGTTGTTTAAACAAAAAAGACAGTTGGGGCAGTAGATAGTCGGTTGGGACTACTTCTTCATTATATACATATTTTGAAAGTTGTGGATAGTTTTTTAAAAAAGTTTTTGAATATCTCTTCCCTAAGGCAAAATTTCTATAGAATATTTCTGTGAGAATTTTAAAATCATGTTTTTTCCACTAGAATTTTCTAAATATATGGTATTTGTAAAAGAATAGATTTCTAATTTGCCATAATGGGGGTCTTCATATATAATTAGGCCTGTTTTAATACATTTTTCAAAGTTATGAAAAGAACATATCAACCTAAAAAATTAAAGAGAATTAGAAAGTTTGGTTTTAGAGCAAGAAGTAAAACGGTTGGAGGTAGAAGAGTTTTAAAGAATAGGAGGAACAAAGAAAGAACTAGACTATCTGCAAGTGAAGAATTCGAGCTTTTAAGAAAGAAGCCTAAAAAAAGTAAGAGATAGTATATAATGGTGTATGCTACAGAAACGATATAGGTTACCTTCAAAACTTTTCAAATATATATATGATAATGGTAAGAAATACCGAAGTGAATACGGTATGTTAATTGTTGCTTCTCATACAGGAGATATTACTCCGAAATTTGGATTTGTTGTAAGTAAGAAGGTTGGTAATGCTCCACAGAGACATAGGGTGACGAGAATACTGAGATCTATTATTCACGAATCGATTAAGGAGTTTAACCTAAATGATAATGGGTATATATATGAGTATATAGCCTTCAAGTTTTGTGATGACTACTCTACTCTCAAAAAGGCCTTTCAAATTTTATTGGAGAAATCTTTGGATGATAAAAAAAATAATTCTTAAGTTAATTACACTTTACCAAAAGACTCTTTCTTTAGACCATGGGAGTCTAGGTAGAAAGTTTCCTGATAGGAGAAACTGCAAATTTACTCCTACCTGTTCGGAGTATACATATACAGCAATTGAAAGATATGGGGTTTTGAAAGGGGGTATACTTGGATTGAAACGTGTTTTTAAATGTAATCCTTGGGCAAAGGCTGGTCAATATGATCCTGTTCCTTAAGTTTCTGCAGAGAAATTAATTTTAGGGTATAATCCATAAGTTTATTTCATTTCTAAAGTTATGCTATCAACAATTTGGGATACAGTTTTGACCTACCCTATTTTGAATCTTATGGCAGTGTTATATCATTTGCTGTGGGGTAATTTAGGTTTAGCCATCATCTTTATCGCCATTATCTCTCGTTTAATACTGATTCCTTTTACAAAGAAACAGACAGAAATGACAAGGAAAATGACCTCTTTGAAACCAGAGTTGGATAAATTACAGAAGAAGTATGGTAATAATTCAAAGAAGCTAAGTGAGGAACAGATGAAACTTTACAAAAGGGTTGGTTATAATCCTCTTGGCTGTATTAGTAGTTTGGTTCCACAACTAATTATTCTTTCTGTACTTATTGGTGTAATTAGGGCTATAACGAATAATGACACAGAGGGGTTGTATGGGTTTGTACTTAATTGGGTTAGTAATGGTTCTGGTAGTTTTAGTATTAATCCTTACTTTTTAGGTTTAGATCTTACAGAGAGTTATAATAACTTATCTTCAGAATTTGGTAGGTTTGCATCTAATGTATTACCATATTTAGGTCTTTCTTTAATCGTTGGTTTGATACAGTTTATTACAACAAAACTAACAACAATGTTACAGAATCCTGATTCTGTGAGTAAGAAGAAGGATAAAAAGAAAGGTGGAGAACCTAACCTTGAGGGTATGCAAGAGGGTATGCAGAAGTCTATGTTCCTTCTGTTTCCAATTATGACAATATTTATCTCAATTAGTGCACCAGCCGCACTTGGTGTGTATTGGATGGTCCAATCTGTAATGTTAATAGCACAGTATTTTATAATAGATTTTGATAGGAGTAAGAAGGGAGTACAGAATCTTTTCACTAAGCTTCAGAAGAATAGGAAATAAAATTTTTAAATAAAGATTTATGAAGAAAAAAGAATTAACAAATATTGTTGATAGGGAGATAGGGAAGTTTATAGACCTATCTGGTGTTAATGCCACATATGATTGTGATATTGAAGAGGTTGAGGATGTAACAAATATAAATGTTTCTTTTGAAGGTGATAATTTGGGATATATGATTGGTAATCATGGAAGACATTTAGATTCTCTCCAATATATCTTACAGTTATTGATAAGGAGGTCTGTTGATGATGAGGACTTTAACTTTAGACTTACATTGGATATCGCTGATTATAGAAAGGGGCGTAATTTACAGATTGAGAGGATGGCACTTCAGAAGGCGGATGATGCAAGAACTTTAGGAGAATCTGTAGATCTTCCTCCAATGAAGCCATATGATAGGAGAGTTGTGCATATAGCTTTACAGAAATTTGAAGATATTACCACTGAGAGTCATGGAGAAGGTCGGGATAGGTATGTGAGAATAATTCCTACTTCAGAAATAGATCTTGGTCTTGTGGAAGAATCTTCTAGCTCTGAGGATAGCGAAGAGTAATAGTATTCTGTTACAATGTAGTATGAAATTTGTAGATACTTTAAGAAAGTATTGGTATTTGGTTACTACAATCATACTAATTTGTTCTTTACTATCACTTTATTCTGAAAGTTCATACAAGGTGTTAGTAATTATTATTGTTGTTGTAATTTGGTGTTTGTTAGGTATGTTCTTAAAAAAGTTTTCTTTAGCTTCCTTATTAATACTATTCTTAATTCTTCCTTTTAATATTACCTATCAACTTCCCTACTCTTTTTTTGGTATTATATTATCTAATCCTTTTGTAGATGGAATTATTGTTAATTATCTTGTTCCAACAGTATCAATCTTGGATTTAGGGGTGTTGTTACTTTTTTTATCTTTTCTATTTGAGGGGGATGTTGCATCAAGATGGAAAGGGTTTTCATTTATTAAAATCTTTTTTGTTTTTGTAGTATATCTATTTATTCAAAACCTATTTGTTGGTGAAGCTGTAAGTGTATTGAATTCTTTAAGGCTTCTTTTCTATATATTTACTTTCTATCATCTTTCTTTAAATATTAAGAAATTGCTTAATCAGAGAGTACTTAAGTATTTATTACTGTTGTCAATAGGGCTTGT
>DOZG01000071.1 GCA_003518125.1 Patescibacteria group bacterium | reverse complement strand
TACCAACACCAGTTTTACCAAGTAAATAGAAATGACGCTGTCTATCTATAGGCTTTAAACCAAACTCTTCTTTATAATCCCTATACTCCGTCTCTGCAAATACTGATACACCATAATCACTAGCAACAGGCAAGTCCATAGGTGGTTCTAACTTCCTAGACCTACTCCATGCGATATTAGGAGTCTCTACAGAAATATTAGGCATATGGTACAAAGAAGCTAATTCTTCAATATTCATAATATCTACCGTTTCTACAGAGAGCTTTCTATTTAAAAAGTCCTGATAGATCTCTTTTGCCTCCCTTTCTTCTAATGAGTATGACAAACTATTAAGATGAGCTGTTGTAAACTGTTTAAAACTTGCTACAGCATCTCTAAGTATCTGTTCAGATCTAACTTGATTATCTGCATTAGTTACAACCCTAATAACAAATTCAAAACCAACCTTTAACATCTTATTCTCTATCTGTGATAACTCCTCTTCCTGCCCAGGAGCCAACCTAACAACTTCCTTCTTACTAGGGGAACTACTCTCATTATTAGCAAGTACCTTTGCCATACCTTCCAGAAATATTCCAATCCGTTTTAGAAAGTTAATATTCAAATCCTTTCCTTCCCTTATCGCAGAAATATACTTCTTAGAATCATCCTGCCAAAAATTATCAACAGGTCTCACTATGACTTGGATCCAAGCACTTTCCCCTATCTTAAGATCAGACACAGCACCAGTGATTGCAGCAAGTGGATCGACCTCAAAATCTCTAAACGTTTTAATCGGAAATATGTAATCCTTAACAAATTCTACTTCCCCAGTAGTAATAAAAGAACCATTCTGACTCTTCTCTAAAGTATAATCCTTAACATATTTAATATCAGCATTTGGATATTGAGCATATACTTGACCCTCTACAAATTTCGCTAAATATTTTGGAGAAACTACAAAAAATCGAATACCTTTCTCTCCTGTAGAAATAATTTCAAAACTAATTACATTCTCACACTTCTTCAAATCTCCAAGTAAACCATGTAAAGAGGCAAACATCTGCTCAGCAGCTAAAGGTGTTTTATCATTCTCTCTTGGAACTAGTACCTGCATCACAAGAGGATTTCTAACCTCTTCAGAAATCTCTACTTCTCCCTTCGGCATAAACTTCTGCTTATATACGAAGATAAATGTAAGAAAAGCAAGTGAGAAAATTAATAATGCAAATATTGCTCCTATCATAATGACTATATTCTACAGTTATTTCCTACAAATTAAAACTACTGGACAAGGTCTTTTCCTAAAACTACAACAATATCACCAGTTGTAATAAATAAAGGTTTTTCATATTTCACCTCAATATGCTCCCCCATTACATCTCTAACCAACCTTAAAGAGTTTTTATACTCTTCTGACTCTGGAACATATATTACCGTATCATCAAATAAATTAGGAGAATTATCATATCTAAGTATCCTACATCCAGTATGTCTAATCTTTCTGGCATATATACCAGCTAATCCAGTAACATTACTCGCATTATACACCTCAACATTAACTCTTTCTCTCTCAACAGATCTACTTACTAAATCACCAACATATTTACTAAACTCACTATCAAAAGCATTTGTATCAAAATGTAATTGTATATCATCATCAGAAAGAACAATCTCCTCTATACAACACTCTGATATATCCATTACCTCATACTCATACTCACCTGTTACGGTATTTAAAAAATTAATTTGAGTAATGAGGTTTATTATTGGTAAATTTGAATATATATGATCCTTTAACTCTTGATTATATTTAAAGTTAAACAAAATACTCCATACAGATAGATCTTTTTGGAAATCCTCTACGTTCCTACTGCTATCTACTAACCAAATATAGTTATCAAACTTTATACCCAACAAATCACTTAAATATCTAATCGTGTATTCTTTTCCTGAACCGTATTCAAGAAATTCCCCAACAGATTCTAAAGAAGAGAGTGGTATTTCATCTACACCAACCTGTGATACATATATCCCAGTTGGTATGGAAACCTTAAGTATATTGTTTTTATCTTTACTATGGATAAGGATCTCAATATTACTTATTCTCCCATCGTTTTCAAAAATGAATAAGTTAGCTATCATATCCTTATCATTTGAAAGCATATTTGTTGGAATACTGGTACAATCCACTTTAAAACGAACCAGAACAATCGTACGATACAGTAAGAAAACAAGAGAAAAAGCTAAAACTATAAATGGTAATACTTTCAAAAATCGTATTTTAATACCCTTTTTCTTCTGTTTCTTAACTTTTCTTCTCTTGGCAGTAGACATATCTTAAATCTTGGTAAAGTGTACTCTTTCTTTAGTGATAGGATGTGTAAAAGAAAGATATATAGATTGTAGCATAATATTGGGGGAGGATATCTTTCTGGTTGCTTGATTATAAAGGGTATCTCCTACAATATGGTAGCCTAAAGAAAAAAGTGTAGCCCTAATCTGGTGCATACGACCAGTTATAATTTTAATTAGCATTTGATCCTTACTAATCGGTAATATATAGCTCTGAGCAAATTTCGAACCTTTAAACTCATATAATTTGAATATCATTCTATACCTATTTACACTATCTCTCCCAATATATCCCTTCGCATCAAACCATGCTGAGTAGTCTATATCACTACACTTTATACAGTCAATCACTTCCTTAATAGTTATTTCTTCTATCGATTGTAATTTAGATTCTTTAAATTTTTCCACATTGGCTAAATACAGTTTATCTACTTCCCTATTAGCGAATTGCTTCTTTAATATATCCTGTACCTCCTTCGTCTTAGCAACAACCATCACCCCAGATACACCTTTATCCAATCTATGCACTACACCAACCCTATCCATATTAACATCCAGCTCATCCTTCTCCTGAAGGTAATGTTTAAGGTAATTAACTAATGTATTATCCCTATTACCAACACCAGGATGAACAACAAGATTCTTTGGTTTGAACAATACAATTATGTATTCATCTTCATACATAATATCTAAATCACCTTTCTGTGCGATTATTTCTTCACTTAAATCTTTGTTTGCAAAAAACTCTTTCCAAAATTGTTCGTCAATATTTAGAATATCCTTCTCCTTCAATTTGTAAGAAGGTTTAATTCTATTACCATTTACAGTACAACCTAAAGAGATATTGTTCTTAATCATACTTCTAGTGGCTTGTTTAAAACCTAAATCTTTAAGTTGTTCCTCCACAAACTTATCAACCCTTACTCCTTGATGTTGCAAATCAATATGGATTTTCATTATTAAAGTTTTATAGGTTGATTAATCTCAATATCAACTGCCCTAACACTTGATAGACGTTCAATTGTTACATTTGGACGGTTAATATCTATAATTAAAAGAATATCCATAACAGCAGTCCAGAGAATAAGGGTAATTACTGAAATAAGCTCAAATTGGGACACATCATCCAAAAGGTATCTGTAAGATATATATATTGAAGTTAATGTAACAAGTAAAGCTCCAATATATACCAATATCTTTCTTCTTTTAACTCCATTTTTAATACTCACGAGTAAGAATTTTGAAGTTATCCAAAATATGATAGGAATTACGGAGAGAACAGCTCCTTGAATCATCCATTCTGTATTTTCATTCAACAAACCCATATATATATATGAGATTCCTAACATTACTATCATAGAAAAGAATACCGGGAAATATACCTGATACCATCTCCACTTTTTGACTAAAGTGACTAATATGGTTATAAAAAGAAGAAATGCTATCATAGCTACAAAGATAGTAAGTCCACCATCCCATACCCTCATTAATCTCCAAGGTAACAGTCTGAAAAAGTACATACTATCTCCATATCGTTCATATGGTAGAAAATACCATGTAAATCTTGCATATTCAGACCAATTGATAACTAAATATGACACACGAGCCATTATCAATCCAAAGAGCATAGATACAGAAAAGGTATCAAATATTGAAGACCTGTCTTTTCTAGTCTCTGTACACCCCCTCCAATATATGAAAAGTCCAATAATTGAGATTATCAAATACACCCAAAGCGGATTTATATTTATAAAAAACCCTCGGATTGTAATAATTATTTCCTGCATTTTAATCCATTATACACTTATTTTCTCTTCTTTTTCCTTCTCTTCCTCTTTTTCTTTTTAATCTCCTTTTGCTTATTAAACTGATCTATTTTCTTATCTGATTCCTGCTTAATTTTACTATCCTCTTTCTTAATTTCTGGTTTTTCTACTTCTTCCTTCTTTGCAATCCTTTCTTTTACCTTCTTCCCAAGTAATTTATACCCCCTTATCACAGACTTCCCTATTCTACTCACAAAATTTATTTCAAACTTATACCTACTCTTTTTCGCTTTAACACTCTCATGAGCCTCTTCCTTGGTAGCCTCTATCTGCTGTTGCATAACCTTAGTATCTGGAGATTCCTCTGTCACTGCTCTATCCTTCATTTGATAGCCACAATTGATACAATATTTATGATTTATATCTACATATACACTACATTGAGGACATTTAACCTTAAGTACATATCCACAATTAGGACAGAAGATAAAACCTGGATATAACTGAGTACCACACTTTGGACAATCATCTAATTCTGAAGTCTCATATTTAAGATATCTTCTCTCTAAATCTCCCCAATATATTTCATCTATTGTCTCAGATGGTCTAACTATTAAATATATTATCCATCCAAATATTGGGATTACACC
>DOZG01000093.1:3474-12988 GCA_003518125.1 Patescibacteria group bacterium | reverse complement strand
TTAGAAATACTCCTGTCCTTGGATCGATTTAATCCTCGGTATTATTGGTTAAAAGGCTTGTATGACTTGAATAATGGGGACAGTGTATCGGCAAAGAATAATTTCGAGAATGCTATGGAATATGATTTAGAAGGTACTGTTTCTATAAATGTCGAAACACTGTTGGCACAGGTAGAATAGTCTGATATAATGCCTATCGCATACTATTTCTGTATCTTGAAAATACTTTTATTTATATTATGTCTGTTTTTATGGAAACTTACGATATTAAAATGCCATTAGAGTTTGTAAGAAATATTGGTATCATTGCACATATTGATGCTGGTAAAACAACTACTACGGAAAGACTACTTTACTTTACTGGACAAATACACAAGATTGGAGAGGTACACGAGGGAGCAGCTACTACTGATTTTATGGAACAGGAGCAAGAAAGAGGTATTACCATTATGTCTGCAGCAGTAACCTGCTTTTGGGGCTATGCTGGAAAGACCTACAGGGTTAATATCATTGATACTCCAGGTCATGTAGATTTCACAGCGGAGGTTGAGAGATCACTAAGGATACTAGATGGTGCTGTTGTTCTTTTCGATGGAAGAAAGGGTGTAGAACCACAATCCGAGACTGTTTGGAGACAAGCAAATAAGTACAACGTACCAAGAATTTGTTTTATGAACAAAGTCAACTTGATTGGAGGAGATTTTGAAAAAAGTTTTGGTACAATTCAAGATAGATTAAGTCCAAAGGCTACTGCAGTTAACCTACCAATTGGAAGAGAGACGAAATTAAATGGATATGTAGATTTGATAAAGATGAAAGCTTATCAATATGATGGGATAGATTCACCAGAATTAGTGGAAACGGAAATTCCAGAAGAGATGAATGATATGGTAAAGAAATATAGAGGGATTTTATTAGAGAGGCTTGTAGAACAGGAAGATTCATTAATGGAGAAATATTTCGCAGGAGAGGAAATAACAGTTGATGAGCTATACGGTGCACTTAGAAAAGCCACTATCGCAGGAGATATGTATCCTGTAATAGGAGGAGATGGGAGATCTGCAATGGCAAAAACCCTTCTTGACTATATTGCAATATGTCTACCATCACCTATCGATATTCCAGCTATAAAAGGGATTGATCCTAAAACTAAGAAAGAAATAGAAAGACATCCAGATGAGAATGAACCGTTCTCGTCCTTAGTATTCAAGATTGTAAGTGATCCACATATTGGAACTCTTTCATACTTGAGAATTTATTCAGGGACTCTTAAAGCTGGAAGTTATGTATATAACTCAACAAAAGGAATAAGAGAGAGGATTAGTAGACTCATATTAATGCATGCTGATGATAGAGAGGAAGTTGAAATGTTAAGAGCTGGGGATATTGGTGCAATTGTAGGGCTTAAAAATTCAACAACAGGAGACACTCTTTGTGATGAGAAAGAGCTTATTGTTTTAGAACGAATAATCTTTACTGAGCCAGTTGTCTCCCAAGCTATTGAACCTGCTACAAAATCTGATGAGGAGAAAATGGGTGCGGCACTTACTAAATTAGCTAAAGAAGACCCAACATTTTTAGTTAAAACAGACCATGAGACTGGTCAAACAATTATCTCCGGAATGGGTGAATTACACTTAGAAATTATGGTAGATCGTATGAAGAGAGAGTTTAATGTAATAGCTAATGTTGGAAAACCACAAGTAGCGTATAGGGAGACAATTAAAGATATATGTGAAGAGAGTGAGGGTAGATATGTTAAACAATCTGGTGGTAAGGGTCAGTATGGACATTGTTGGCTTAAGATTGAACCAAATAAATCCAGTGAGGGCTTTGAGTTTGTAAACGCAATTAAGGGAGGTGCAATTCCAAGAGAATTTATACCTTCTATCCAAAAGGGTGTGATGGAAGCTATGAAGTCTGGTGTAATTGCTGGATATCCAGTAGTGGATATAAAAGTTACAGTATATGATGGTTCTTACCATGATGTAGATTCTTCTGAAGCAGCATTCAAGGTTGCTGGCTCTATGGCATTTAAATCTGGTTGTAAGATGGCAAAACCTATACTTCTTGAACCTATCATGAAAGTTGAGGTTGAAATGCCTGATCAAAATATGGGTGATGTTACTGCATCTTTAAGTAGTAAGAGGGGTCAAATACAAGGGTCTGAGAGTATAGGCAATGGAATTACTAGAGTAAAAGCATTTATTCCTTTAGCAGAACTTTTTGGTTATACCAGCGAACTTAGATCTATTACTAGTGGTAGAGGTAGTGCAAATGTTGAATTTGAAAAATATTCCGAAGTTCCAAAAAGTGTTGCAGAAGAAATAGTGGCTGGTAACGCTTAAGCTTCTATTCAATTGTTTTCCTAATATAGAGATAGTAAACTTAGGTATTATTATTTGTAATCTATATTTTTATGAAAAATCAAATTAAACATAGTACATCAGATAAATTACGTGACATACTTGGTGAGAATAAGTGGAAAGAACTTATTAAAAAAATTGAAGGATGGCTAACTGATATTACTGATAAAAATATTAAATTTGACTGGAAGAGTCTGAGAATAGAGTATAAGCGAGATCAACAGGATGCTGTTAATACTGCTATTACTGCCAATATTGAGGAAAAATCAAAAGAAATTATCTGCCCAAGAATCCCCAAATGGATAGGACCGGATCACTTAACACTGATTGGTCTTCTTGCAGTTGTGTTAACAGCTGTGGGATATATTTTAGGGTTTTTTAATAGAGAATGGTTGATATTAGTTCCCTTAGGATTGGTTTTGAATTGGTTTGGAGATTCTTTCGATGGAAGTATTGCTAGGTATAGGAAAAAGACACGTCCTAACTATGGTTATTACATCGATAAAATTATAGATGCTGTTGTAGTAATGATTTTTGCGTTGGGTATTGGCCTATCTGGATTTGTAAAAATTGAAATAGCGCTTCTTCTGGCCTGTGCCTATTTTTCACTAATGCTACATGTTGATCTTGTTGTATATGTACAGAATAAAGCGCAAACCTCTTTTGGTCCTCTGGGTCCAACAGAAGTTAGAATAATTGGTATAATACTTACAGTAATTATGTATTTCATCCCAGTCCATTATTATGATTTTTATGGTCACTGGTTGACCCAATATGACTTCAGTATATTTGGATTATCAGTAATTATGTTCATAGTTCTTTTTGTAAGTATTGCTCGTAAAGGTTTGGAATTGCACAAAGAGGATACAAAAGATTGGTAGAGTTTTAATTTAGGAAAATACATTGAAACTCTTGCATAAATACTCACTTTTTGATAGTATTCAGCGCAGGTTCTCATGTGAGAATCTTGGAATATGGTAATATACGTATTATTTTATATATAAATTATTTACTTTTAATATTTATGGCAGAGTATATAAGAACTAAGCCTCATATGAATATTGGTACATTAGGACATGTAGACCATGGTAAGACTACTTTGGTTAGGGGTATCCTAAAAGCCTATTCTACAGAGGCTGATAATATGATTAGCAAGCTCGATAAGGATCCAGATTCTAGAGCTAAATCATTAACAATTTCTGTTGCTCACGTTGAGCTTGAAACTGAGAATAGACACTACGCATTAGTAGATTGTCCAGGTCACAAGGACTATATTAAGAATATGATTACCGGTGCCGCACAGATGGATGGTGCTATTTTGGTTATCTCTTCTGATGATGGTGCTATGCCTCAAACTAAAGAACATTTACTTCTTGCAAAGCAAGTTGGTGTTCCTAAGATAGTTGTTTTTATTAACAAGTTTCCTGGAGCAGATGAAGAGATTATTGAGCTTATTAAAACAGATGTAAAGGATCTTTTAGAGAAATATGGATTTGATGGAAGCGCTCCTGTTATCGTAGGTAGTGCATTAGCTGCTGAAAAAGGAGAGAAAGAGGGACTTACTGCAGTTAAAGAACTTATGGCTGCTGTCGACTCCTTTATTGAAATTCCTAAGAGAGATATTGAAAAACCATTCCTTATGGCTATTGAAGATGTTTTCTCTATCGAAGGTAGGGGTACAGTTGTAACAGGTAGAATTGACAGAGGAGTTATAAAGTTAACTGAGGCAGTTGAAGTTCTCGGAATGGGTAGAAAGCCACAGAAGACTACAGTAACTGGTATTGAGATGTTCAACAAGAGTATGAAAGATGCTCAGGCTGGTGATAATGTAGGCATTCTTTTAAGAGGATTTAAGAGGGAAGATGTAGAAAGAGGTCAGATTCTTTGTGCACCTGGGTCTGTTACTACTCACACAGAATTCAAAGCTGAGGTATATATATTAAGCAAAGAGGAGGGTGGAAGACACACTCCATTTGTAAGTGGGTATAAGCCACAATTCTATGTAAGAACTGCTGATATAACAGGTGAGGTAACACTCGCAGAAGGTACTGAGATGGTAGCTCCTGGTGATAATACAGAATTCACTGTTTCCTTGGTTGCTGCTGTAGCACTTGAAAAGGGACAAACCTTCGCTATTAGAGAAGGAGGACAAACAGTAGGTAAAGGTGTTGTTACCGAGATTATAAAGTAAATAATCAAGAGAGGAGGTCTTAGGACTTCCTCTCTATTTAATAAAGTTTAATTTAGCTCTTTAAGATAGAATGGCAGATATAAATGCAAGAATTAGAGTGAAGCTCAATGGATATGATTCCGTAGTTTTAGATAAAGCTGCAAAAAGTATTGTTGAGACTGCAGTAAGTACTGGTGCGAAAGTAGCAGGCCCTATTCCACTACCAACTAAAGTTAGAAAGGTAGCAGTTAATAGATCCCCATTCATCTATAAGAGCTCAATTGAACATTTTGAGATTGGAACTCATAAGAGAATAATTGATGTCATAAACCCAACCCCTAAGACCATAGATGCACTTTCGCATCTTCAAATGCCTGCCGGTGTCGGAATTGATATTGTAACTTAGTAAATAATAGAGATGAAAGCAATACTTGGAATTAAAAAAGGAATGACTAGAATGTTTGTAGATGACAAGATGGTTCCAGTTACCATCATTGATACATCTACATGTAAGGTTGTAAAGAGGGATGGTGATCAAGTAGAACTAGGGCTTTTAAAGGTAAGACATCCAAGTAAAGCAGAAATTGGACAGTATAAGAAATTAAAATATGTTCCTAGATTCAGAAAAGTATTTATTGGGAAGTTCGGAGAAGAAGTAAGTATTGGAGATGAAGTAAAGACAGAGATCTTTAATATAGGTGATGAAGTAACAACAGTGAGTAAGTCAAAAGGTAAGGGTTTCCAGGGGGTTGTAAAAAGGTGGGGTTTTAAAGGTGGGCAGAGAACTCATGGTCAATCAGACCGATTAAGGGCTCCTGGTTCCATTGGTGCAGGTACTGATCCTGGAAGAGTATGGAAAGGTAAAAAGATGGGTGGAAGAATGGGAAGTGACCAAATTACATTAAAAGAAAGAAAGGTTGTTGCAATTAAGGACAACTTTTTACTAATATCTGGCCCAATCCCAGGTCCAAATGGAAATCCAGTAGCTATATTTACAGCAGAATAACATGGCAGAAAAGAAAACTACTACAACTAAAGAAACAAAACTCAACCCAATGGTTTGGGAGGTAGAATATAATGAAGACTTGATAGCTCAGGTACTCTACGTATATCGTAATAATGAGAGAAAAGGAACATCTAGTACAAAAACAAGAGCAGAGGTAAGAGGTGGAGGTAGAAAACCGTGGAGACAGAAAGGTACTGGTAGAGCGAGACATGGCTCTATAAGATCTCCAATTTGGGTCAAAGGTGGAGTAGCATTTGGATCTAATAATAAAAATTGGAAGAGAAAAATTAACAAAAAGATGGCTAAGAAAGCTGTTTGTATGATGCTTTCAAAAAGATTAATTGAAAAAGCCGTAGAGTTTGTAAATATTGGTAAAAGGAAAGTTACAGGTTTGAGGAGTAGTATCGTTAAGATGGCAGGAAAGAAAACTTTAATAATATCTGCAAATAAAAATATTGACCTTGCAGTGAGGAATGTTGAACATGTTAATTTTGTAGATGTCAATAAGGTGAATGTAAAACACATTGTTGATTGTACAAAGGTAATAATTGATGAAGGTTCAGTTAAGATTTTAGAAGAAAGACTAGTAAATGGAAAATAAGAATATTAAATTACAACCAGTTGTATCTGAAAAAAGCTACAGCCTAGCTAATGCTCAGAATAAATATACCTTCTTAGTCAAAGGGAAAATGAACAAGATTGAGATTAAAGAAAGTATTGAAAAAGAGTATAAGGTAAAGGTTACAAAGGTAAACACAGTAATAAGACCTGGGAAAATGTATAGAAATATAAAAACAAACAAAAGATTTAGAAATGAGGATAGTAGTAAAGCTATAGTCACTCTCAAAAAAGGAGATAAAATTGATGAATTCTTAAATATATAACTATGGCGATTAAATCACACAAACCAACAACTTCAACATTAAGAGGAACCAAACTTGAAAATAGATCATATCTTAAGAAAGACCATGGTCCAAAGAAATTATCTATTTCAAAGAATCAAAAATCTGGGAGAAATAATCAGGGTAAAATAACTGTAAGACATAGAGGTGGAGGCTTTAGGAGAAGAGTAAGAGTCATTGATTTTAAAAGGGAGAAATTTGATATTCCTGCTAAAGTATTAGGTTTTTACTTTGATCCTAATAGAACTGCACACTTAGCACTTTTACAGTATGCAGATGGTGAAAAAAGATATATAATAGCACCCAAAGGTCTTAAAGTTGGAGATTCTGTAATCTCTGGTGAAAAGACAGATATTCTTGTAGGGAATGCAATGTATATTAAAAATATCCCTTCTGGAACAACTGTTCATTGTGTGGAAAATGAGGTAGGAAGAGGTGCAAGGTTTGGGAGATCTGCTGGACAATCAATTATTGTTCAGGGAATTGATTCTATGGGTAAGTATGTACAAATCAAGCTCCCATCTGGAGAGATTAGATTAGTACCCTCCAGTGCTATGGCTACAATTGGACAGGTTGGAAATGAAGAAAAAGTAAACGTAAAACTTGGGAAAGCAGGAAGAAGAAGAAACCTAGGATGGAGACCAGCAGTAAGAGGTATGGCTATGCATGCAGTACAACATCCACACGGTGGTGGAGAAGGTAAGGGTCAGGTCGGTGGCCAAGCTAAAGATATCTGGGGTAATAGGATTGGTACAAGAACTAGAAAAAATAAGAAAACAGACAAATTTATCATCAGGCGTAAGAGAACAAAAACTAGGCCAGATGCTAAGAAATAATTTTAATACTTTAAAGAATGTCTAGATCATTAAAGAAAGGACCATATACAGATGAAAAATTGATGAAGAAGGTGAAGAAAGCCTTAGATACTGGTGATAGAAAACCAATAAAAACATGGGCTAGAGCATCTACCATCACACCAGAAATGGTTGGATTGACAATTGCTGTACATAACGGGAAATCTCATGATGCAATACTGATATCAGAGAGTATGATAGGACATAAACTTGGTGAATTTGCTCCTACTAGAAAATTCAAGGGACATGCTAAGAAAGGAAAACTTGCTAAAGTTTACGGCAGTAGTGGTAGATTTGAAGAATAATATAAATATTTAAATAATGGAAGTCAAAATAAGTAAAGTAAAAATAAAGAATATAGCACAATCACCACAAAAACTTAGGCTTATTATTGATCTTGTTAGGGGTAAGGATGTGGAAGAAGCTCTTGATATATTAGAGTTTACAAATAAAAAAGGAACTCTTTTTATTAAAAAAGCTATCCTATCTGGCGTAGCCAATGCAAGAGAAAAATATGGAGTTGGAAAAGGAGATCTTATGATAAAGAAAATATTTGTTGATGAAGCTCCTACATATAAAAGAGGCAGGTTTGCTTCTAAAGGAAGACATTCAGTTATTCTCAAGAGAAGATCACATCTTAATTTAGAATTAGAGACTAAATAATGGGAAGAAAAGTAAATCCAAATGTAGTAAGAATCGGATTAAATAAAACTTGGGGTTCTACGTGGTATGCAACTAAAGCAGATTATCCAAAGGCTTTAGCTCAAGACTTAAAGATAAGAAAACTTATTAGAGAAAGGCTTCATGATGCCGGTATCGATGATGTAAAAATATTCATATATGCGAAAAAAATTGATATAGAAGTATATGTGGCAAGGCCTGGTGTCGCAATTGGAAGAGGAGGAGAAGGTATTGATAGATTACAAAAAGAATTGAAAAGAATGTTAAAACAAGATGTTGAGGTAAAAATTAAGGAGGTTGTAAAAGCAGATCTATCTGCAAGAATTATCGCAAGAACAATTGCAGATGGTATCGAGAGAAGACATCCTTCCAAGCTCTTAATGCTAAGTGCAAAAGAAAAAGCAATGATGGCAGGTGCTAAAGGTATTAAGATTTGGATATCTGGAAGAATTAATAATGCAAGTCAAGCAAGAAGAATTAAAGCTACGGGTGGATCTATCCCTGCACAAACATTAAAGGCGGATATTGATTATGCAGAGGAAACTGCAAAAACAACAGATGCTGGTTTAATGGGTGTTAAAGTTTGGGTCTATACAGGTGATAAAACTAGTGTTGAATCAAAAGAATAATTACTTTTTAAATAAATAGAATGGCATTACAACCTAAAAAAAGAAAACATAGAAAAGAGTTTAGAGGCAAGATGAGAGGGGTTGCTAGTGCAAACAATACTATAGTATTTGGTGATTACGGACTTAAAGCGATGGCGAGTGCTTGGGTAAAAGAAAGACAAATTGAAGCTGCAAGGAGAGCAATTACTGGGTCTATTAAGAGAAAAGGTAAGGTGTGGATTAAGATTTTTCCACATAAACCGTATACTCAAAAATCCACCAATAGTAAAATGATTGGTGGGAAAGGAGATGTTGAAGGATATGTGGCAGTTGTTAGACCTGGAACTATACTTTTTGAAATGGGTGGGGTAAGTGAGGAAGAAGCTAGGGAGGCATTAAGACTTGCATCTCATAAACTATCTGTAAAAACAAAATTTATTACAAAGAAAGGTATATAGGCTTGAGAAAAGCGCTAGATACTGGTAGAATACAGGCCGTTATATTATTTAACAAAAACATAAATGACACAAGGACAGGGAAATAAAAAAGAACTTAAAGGAGTAATAGTGGGGAATAAAATGCAGAATACTGTTAGAGTTCAGGTAGATACCCCTCAAAGTCATCCTGTATATAAAAAGGTTGTAAATAAGAGGACTATATTTTTTGCACATACTGAGAAAGAATTAAATATTGGAGATGAGGTTATTATCAGAGAAAGTAAACCTTACTCGAAGAATGTAAAATGGATAGTTATTAACGAATAATGGTACAAATACAAACAATATTAACAGTTGCAGATAATAGTGGAGCTAAGACAGCAAAAATAATTGGTATTCCTGGATATTCAAATAAGAAAACTGCTGGACTTGGAGATATTGTTAGTGTGGCTATACAGAAAGCGACACCAAATACTGCACTTAAACAACA
>DOZG01000093.1:1208-3418 GCA_003518125.1 Patescibacteria group bacterium | reverse complement strand
ATTTGACGATAATGCTGCTGTAATTATAGATCAAAAAAAGGATCCTCAAGGTTCAAGAATATTTGGACCAGTAGCAAGAGAGTTGAAAGAGAAAGGATTTGACAAAATTATTTCTCTTGCACCAGAAGTCTTGTAATTTAATAAATATAATAATGAAGATTAAAAAAGGTGATACAATCAAAATGCTATACGGAAAAGACGCAGGAAGGCAAGGTACTGTGATTGTTGTTGATGCAAAGAAAGCAAGAATTGTGGTTGAGGGTCTGAATATGTATAAGAGACACTTAAAAGGTGATGGGAAAACTAGAACATCAGAGATTGTCACCATTACGAAACCAGTACCAGTTTCCAAGGTAATGTTAATATGTCCACAGTGTAATAAGGCCACTAGGGTAGGATACAAAATAGAAAGAGGTGTGAAAAATAGAATATGTAAAAAATGTGGGGAATCAGTAGAACCTATAATTGAAGAAGTTAAAAAAGAGAAAAAAGTAGTTAAAAAGAAAACATCTACTACAAAGAAAACAACCGTGAAGAAGAAAACAACAACTAAGAAATCTAATTCAAAAAAAACTAAGAAATAATGTCAAGATTAAAGGAAGAATATAATAAGAAAATAAAACAAGAGCTATTAAAGGAGGGAAATTTCTCTAATATAATGGCAGTACCAAATCTAGAAAAGATTATATTAAATGTTGGTGTAGGGGAAGCGACTACTAATGGAGAAGCCATTAATGAGGTAGTAGAAATGCTTACACTTATTTCTGGCCAGAAACCAATTGTGAATAAAGCCAAAAAAGCTATTGCCGGATTTAAGATAAGGGCGGGTATGGATATTGGTGTTTCTGTTACATTAAGAGGAGATAGAATGTGGGATTTTTTTGACAAGCTTGTGAATATAATATTTCCTAGAACTAAAGATTTCAGAGGACTCTCTACAAAGTCTTTTGATGGTTCAGGTAATTACTCAATCGGTATTGAAGATCACACAGTATTTCCAGAAATTGATTCAAATAGTGTAAAAAAGATTAGAAGTTTACAGGTAACTATTGTGAATACTGCAAAAGATGATAAGTCTGCAAAGATGTTTTTAGATAAATTTGGTTTTCCATTTATAAAAGATGTCAACAAAAGCTAAGGAATACAAAGCAAAAGCATTGAAGAAGAAGAGTAAATATGCAACTAGGGTGTATAATAGATGCGAATTATGTGGAAGAGCAAGAGGATATCTAAGACATTACGGTATTTGTAGAATTTGTTTTAGGAAATTAGCAAGTATGGGAGAAATTCCAGGTGTTAAGAAATCTGTTTGGTAAATTTAAATATAAAAATATGAACGATTATATATCAGACCTATTGGCGAGATTACACAATGGAATAATAAGAAAGAAGGAAGTAATAATAGTTCCTAACTCAAAAGCCATTATCGCTGTCTTAGAAGTTCTTAAACAGGAGAAAATGATTGAAAACTTTGAAAAGGTTGAAAAAATGATTGAAGTAAGACCAATATATGAAGAAGATGGTAGACCCTTGGTTAAACATTTTACTAGAGTCAGCAGACCAGGACAGAGGATGTATGTGTCTAGCAAGGAATTAACACCAGTTATGAACGGAAGAGGCATAAATATCATATCAACATCCTCAGGAGTAATGACAGGTGCTATGGCTAAGAGTAAAAACTTAGGTGGTGAATTAATCTGTAAAGTATGGTAATCAATGTCTAGAATAGGAAGTCAACCAATAACAATTGAAGAAGGAGTAACAGTAACAATAAAGGGCAAAAGTGTTTACATTAAAGGTCCCAAAGGTAACCTTAATGTTAAATTACCACTTAAACTATCTGCTAAGATTAAAGAAAATCAGTTAACTGTATTTAGGAAGGATGATGAAAAATTGACAAAATCAATCCACGGTACATTCAGAATGCATATTGCTAACGCCATTGAAGGTGTGAGGAATGGATATGAAAAAAGGTTGGAACTAGTAGGTGTTGGTTACAGGGCAAGACTAGAAGGAAAAACATTAGTAATGACGCTAGGTTGGAATCATCCCGTAAAGATTGAGCCATACGAAGGGATTGAAATTGAAGTACCAGAAGAAACAAAAATCACAATAAAGGGAATTGATAAACAACAGGTAGGTGAATTTACAGCAAAGATCAGAGGTATTAGAAAACCTGAACCGTATAAAGGGAAAGGTATTAGATACGA
>DOZG01000093.1:0-1103 GCA_003518125.1 Patescibacteria group bacterium | reverse complement strand
TGGTCTTGCTAATGATGATGAGAATAAAGTTCTAACGAGTAAAATGTGTAAGAAGAATAAAAAAGAGATCGTATCTTTAGCAAAAGCAATGTCCAAGAAACTTTCTAAATATGATAAATTGGTATTTGATAGAAGCGGATACAAATACCATGGATTAATTAAGTTCTTTGTGGAAACATTAAGGGAAAATAAAGTTAATATATAATAAATAAAAATGGTAGATAGAAACGACAAGAAAAATAGAAATAATAGACGACATAGGAGAGTATCGAAAGGGTATGAGAGAAAAACGGTATCTATTCGTAGAGTCGCGAAGGTAACAAAGGGTGGTAGAAGACTTAGATTTAGTGCAATGGTTATAGTCGGGGATAAAAAAGGAAAAGTTGGAGTAGGACTTGGTAGAGGAAGTGATACAAGAAGTGCTGTAGAGAAAGGTGAAAGAGTTGCGGTTAAAGCTATGAGACCAGTCCAATTAATTGGAGATACAATCCCTCATGAAATAGAGTGTAAACATGGATCCGCAAGGGTACTATTAAGACCTGCAAAACACGGTACTGGTATCATTGCGGGCTCTTCTGTAAGAACAGTATTAGAACTTGCAGGTATTGAGAATGTATATGGTAAGTTACTTGGGAGTAATGATAGTATTTCTAATGCATACTGTACATATAATGCCTTATTAGAGTTACGAAGTGCGAGGGTTTTGGAGAGAATGAGAATTATGAGAGATAGGGTAGAACTAAAGAAAAATATGGATGCCGAAAAAAAGTCTAAACAAATCGCGAAGAGGAAATCAAGGAAGAGTAGTTATAAGAAGAAAGCAACTAAGAAGGTCAAGAAAGCTTCGAAAACTAAGAAAACGATTAAACCTAAAAAGAAATAAGTTAAAGGATTTTAGTTATGTATTTACACAGTATACCGAAGAGAAAAAAAAGAAAAGATAAGGCAAAAAGAATTGGAAGAGGATATGGATCTGGTGTAGGTGGTCATACCGTTGGAAGAGGTGTCAAAGGACAAAAATCAAGATCAGGTCATAAGTCTCTCATAGGATTTGAGGGTGGTCAGACACCTTTCTATAGAAGAATGCCAAAATTTAGTGGGTT
>DOZG01000010.1 GCA_003518125.1 Patescibacteria group bacterium | reverse complement strand
CCCATTTGTGCTTTACCACCAAGTGGCTGTTGAGTTACAGCAGTATATGGTCCTGTTGATCTGGCATGTACCTTTTCATCAGCAATATGATGTAATTTTAATACATACTTATAACCAACTGTAATCTTTCTTGGGAACTTTTTACCGGTTTTCCCATCATACAAATCAAGTTTTTGATCCATTGAATAACCATGCTTTTTCATCTCCTCTTCAATAAATTCATCATTCACTTCCTCAAACACGGGAAATGCAAATCTCTCTTCAAGTTGATGTGCATACCTTGCATATGGAACCTCCTCACCCTGACCTAGATTCATCCTCTTTAAAAATGTTGGTGTAAGAACAATATCAATTGGTTCTCCATCTTCTGTAAATGGCATATCCTCCACAGGTCTAATTGCTGCAACCGTATTCTTATCTCCATGTCTACCAGCAATTTTATCACCGTAGTTTAATTTTTTTGTATTTGCTACCCAAATAGTCACTCTCTCTAAAACCCCTGGTGCTAATTTATCTCCATTTTTTGTAGAAAGTCTCTGAGTTCTAATTACAATACCTTCTTCTCCATGATGAACCCTAAGAGAGTTGTCTCTAACATCACTTGCAGATTCTCCAAAAATTGCTCTAAGTAATCTCTCTTCTGCAGTTAGTTCTTTTTCCCCTCTAGGGGCTACAATACCTGCTAATATATCCCCACCTCTAACCTTAAGACCCTCTCTTACAATCCCATCTATGTCTAATTTCTGAAGAATTCTATCATTCACATGAGGAATATCTGCAGTAATTATTTCCGGTCCAAGTTCAGTATCTCTCACTTCTGCATCATACTCTCTAATATGAATAGACGTTAATATATCATCAGTTACAATTCTATCTGAAATAATGACGGAATCTTCATAGTTATAACCCTCATAGAACATTAGTGCAGCTCTAATATTTGTACCTACAGCAAATTCTCCATTAATCATAGTTGGCCCATCGATAAGTACCTCTCCTTCCTTAAACTTCTGACCAGATTCTACAACAGACTTCTGTGAAAAACATGTATTATCATTTGTCCTATGAAATGTTGCTAATTTGTAATCCTGAAGCCCTAATTTCTTATATTTAACACTTACCCTGTTAGCATCAGAATACAGTACCTTCCCGTCATCTTCCGCGAAAACTCCCCAGTTAGACTGTCTTGCAACAATTTCTTCCATACCAGTACCAACTAATGGAGACTGTTGTTTAATTAAAGGTACACCCTGTCTTTGCATATTTGAACCTGTTAATGCACGCATAGATTCATCGTGAGATACAAAAGGGATTAAAGACATACCCAACCCTGCTTGTTGATAAGTAAGAATATCTGTATGAGTTAAAAGGTTCGCATCCTCTAAAATGAAATCCCCATCATGTCTCACAGCAACAAGATTTTCCAAAATATTCCTATCACTATCAGTCTTGACCGATGCAGAACCAATATACTTTTCTTCTTCCTGGGTAGCATCTAAATATTCACTCTGATGAGAAACAAAAGGTTTGATTTTAATTTCTTTAATACTTTTTTTAGATGTTAATTTTTCTATCATTTTTTCATTTAGCCTATCTCCAACCTTCCCAACACCTTTAATATCTTCATTTAAGATTCGTCTCCTTAAATTCTTCTTATTATTCTTTACTCTGTTCTTAACAATTCTATAAGGTGCTTCTAAAAAACCAAATTCGTTAATATGTGCAAGAATAGCTAATTGCGTTACAATACCGATATTGGCACTCTCAGGACTTGTTACAGGATCAAACTTAGCATACTGAGACTTATGAACCTCTCTGATAGAGAATGTCGCTCTCTCTTTTGTAATACCACCTGGACCTGCAGCAGTAACTTTTCTCTTATTCTCTAATTCAGACAGAATATTGGTTTGATCCATAAAGCTTGATAGTGCATTTGATCCGAAAAAAGAGAGAATCGATGCAGCTATTGGTTTTGTACCAACTAACATAGAAGGTGTAACCTTAGCATCATTACCATACAAACTCATCTTATCTTTAATGTTCTTCTCCAATCTTCTAATACCTGCAAGTAATTGTCTTTCTAAAACCTCTCCAACACTCCTTATCCTTCTATTAGATAAATGATCCACATCATCCGGAGGCTCATCCCCATTGCTAATACGAATAAGTTTTTTAACTATCAAAATAAGATCTTCTGGATAAAGGATGCACTTGTTTGGATTATTGATATCACGTTTAGTACCAAGTTTCCTATTCAATTGATATCTACCAATTCTCCCTAGGTTAAATTTTCGCTTATTAAAAAAATTACTCTTAATATATTTCTCTGCACTCTCAAGTGTTACTGATTCGTCAGGTCTCAACTTGTTGTAAATACTAATAATGGCTTCTTCCTTACTCTTTGTAAAATCTCTCGCTAATGTAGACTCGATATATTGATACTCTTCGTTAGTATCGACATCTTTAAACAACTTTTTAATATCCTCATCACTCTCATATCCAAGAACTCTGAGAAATTCTGTAATCAAAACCCTCGGTCTCTTAGGAAGAATCCTTATAGATATTACATTATGCCTATTAACATCCATTTCATACCATGGACCCCTACCAGGCATAAGCTTAAGTTTGTAAAGAGTTCTAAATGGTAATTTTTCGGATACTTCAAATATTACACCCTCAGCTCTAACAATCTGATGGGTCACAACCCTTCTTACACCATTAACAATGAAAACTCCATCTATAGTCATCAGTGGTAAGTCTGCAACAAAGATTTCCTGCTCCTTTATTTCCCCAGTCTTATTGTTTAAAAGTTGGACAGTAGCATATACTGGAACTTCATATGAAAGACCTTTATCCAACGCATCTTCTATAGACCTATATGGTTCTCCATACCTAAAAGACTTAAAATCCAAAGTCCACATCTTCTCCATAGTGTCCTTAACAGGACTAATACCAAAGAACAGTCTCTGAAACCCATTATCATAAAAATCATGAAAAGACTTAATCTGTGCTTCGATTAAGTTTGGAAACTTGAAATCCTCACAATTACTCTTTCCCATCTGAATCCTTGAAGCACTATTTCGTTTGGGCTTTGTCATACGGTATTGATTATAGGTTAAAAATTACATTTTTAGTGGACACTCCACCAAAAATGCAGAACGATACTTGTTTGAAGACCACTTTATATAAAGCAACTTAAAAATAACTCCGGGTAGTTTAACATATTTAGTGCTTCTAGTCAAAGGTTTTTTGACAAATTGATATAAATATAGATATAGTTAGTAAGAATAGTCTATAATTGATAAAATATCAACTCTTAATTTCATTTAATAATCCTTTTAAAATGCCCAGAAAGAAAAAGAAAAAAGATCGTATTAATATTCAAAGTACAGAGACCAAGATTTTTCTTGGAATGATACTTCTAGTTGCTGGTCTTACACTCCTAGTTACTCCCTTTATGGATGAAAGTACCTTAATCTTTAATAAGATAAAAATATTCCTAGGTTTCTCTGCCTTAGTATTCAGTCTACCAACACTCTACATTGCACTCAATCTAATAACTCGTGGTAAAAAGTTCACTTCTTGGAAACAAATAGTTGGGTTAGCAGTATCTGCCTTTACAATTGCAACACTACTTGCAATATGGATGGATCCTGAGAAAGTGCAAGATCCAGTAGAATTAGCTAACTCTGGTGGGATTCTCGGTAGAGAAATACATTTACTCCTTAACGGTATTGTTGGTCAATTCATTGAAATAATATTTATCCTCCTAATACTAATAGTCGCCTTCTCCTTAATTACTGGTACAACATTGGAACAAATTAGCGATTTCATAGCGGAACCAAAAGAAGATAAGAAATTTTCTCTAAAAAAACTTTTTGCATCTAATAATAAGGTAAAGAAAGAACAGGATGCTGAGGAAAGAGTTGAAAAGATATTAGCATCTTCGGATGATGACTCTCTTAATACCTCCATAAAAACAGGAGAACAAAGTATCGTTAGTAGGAAAGAAGATACTAAATATATAGATAATACGTCCACTCAAAAAAACAAAATCACCGATAAAAAAGATAATTTACAACCAGCTAGTCCTAAATACACAGATTGGGTATTTCCAACACTAGACATACTCAAAGAACCAGAGAAACAGACCCAGAATAAAGATAGGTACAAAAAAGATGCTTTAGTTATCGAATCCACATTAAAAAGCTTTGATATAGATGGAAAGGTTGTACAAATTGCAATCGGCCCAACGGTAGTTAGATACTCTCTTAGCATATCTGTTGGAACTAAAGTATCAAGAATTAAAAATCTAGGAAACGATTTGGCACTAGCTCTAGCTTCGCAAAACTCTTCCGTAAGAATTGAGGCTCCAATACCAGGAACATCATATATAGGAGTAGAGATTCCTAACCCTACGCCAAACTATGTATATGTAAAAGATCTAGTCAAGAAACTTAAAACTGAAGAAAATCTTTACGAACTACCTTTACTTCTTGGAAAAGATATTACAGGAAGAACAGTAATTAAAGACCTCACAAAAATCCCTCACCTACTAGTAGCTGGAGCAACTGGTACAGGAAAATCAGTAGGTGTAAATTCAATAATTACAGGACTCTTGTATACAAAAACCCCAGATGAAGTGAAATTCATCATGATAGATCCTAAAATGGTTGAGCTTTCCCTCTACAATGGTATTCCACACCTACTTAATCCCGTAATTACAGATATGGAATTAGTATCTAATGTACTACAGTGGTGCATAGAGGAAATGAATAGAAGATATCGAATACTTAAACAGGCTCATGCAAAAAAGGTTACTGAATACAACAAATCAATAGGGTATAGTGCTATGCCATATATCGTAGTAATTATCGATGAAATGGCAGACCTAATGCTTGCTGCTGGGGTAGAGGTAGAAACAAAAATTCAAAGATTAGCACAAATGGGACGAGCAGTAGGACTTCATTTAATCATTGCTACACAAAGACCTAGTGTCCAAGTAATTACCGGCCTTATCAAAGCCAATATACCTGGAAGAATAGCGTATGCAGTAGCTACCGCCATGGAATCAAGAATCATCTTAGATCAGGTTGGAGCAGAGACACTTCTTGGTAACGGAGACCTGCTCTATAAAGACAATACAACACCAAAATCAATTCGTGTACAAGGAACATTTACAGATACTAGCGACACAGAAAATCTTATCAATTTCATAAAGAAACAGGTAGAGGAACAACATATAGAATACTCTGATGAATTAGCAACTGCAATAGAGAGGGGAGTGACCAAAAAGGGTAGTAATGGAGAGATAGTAGATAGAGATCCAGAATTTAAACAGGCCTTAGAAACTGTAATTACAGCCCAAAAAGCCTCAGCATCATACTTACAAAGAAGATTGAGGATTGGATACAATAAAGCTGCAAGACTAATGGAACAATTAGAAAAAGCTGGAGCTGTTACCCCACAAGATGGATCCAAACCACGAGATGTCTTAGTAAGTAATATTAAACAAGTTCTAGGAGACTCCACAGACGATACAGAAGAGTCCTAGTATCTGATATACTTATCCCTATGATTACAGTAGGAGAAGTCCTTAAAAAACAACGAGAACTCTTAAATAAAACCTTGGATGAAGTCTCATTAGATACAAAGATCCAATTGCGATTCCTTAAATATATTGAAGCTAATACCTTTGATAGATTTGATTCGGATGTCTATGCACAAGGATTTATAAAAATCTATACAAATTATCTCAATCTTAATGAGGACAGAATCCTTGCTATATACAGACGAAGTATGCCAGCTCAACAACCAAACAAAGGGAGAGCCCGTGAAACAATAAAGAGTCGTAAGATTAAACTCCCTGTTACTCCGAGACTTCTCGCTATCTTAATATCTGTAAGTTTCCTTCTTGGTGTTCTCTTCTATATAGGATATCAAATCTACCAATTCCAAAGCCCTCCTAACATCTCAATATCAACACCAACTAATGAAAGTACAGTAGAAGACGAGATAATTACCATCGAAGGAACAACTGATAAAAACAGCTCCCTCCTTATCAATGACTCACCAATCGAGATCTCTGAGGATGGAAGCTTTAAAACAGATATATCCTTAAATATAGGAATCAACCTAATTACGATAGTTGCTAAGAAAGGTAATAATACTCAGGAAAGTGTTGAAACACTTAAAGTAACTTACACCCCACCTCAAGAGACAGAAGAAGAAACCCAACGACCTAATACAGTAAAACTCTCAATTATAAACTCTTCAGTATGGATACAACTAAATGTTGATAAAATAAACAAACTCTCACAAATTCTTCAGGTTGGAAATGAATATGAGTATGAAGTTAAAGAAGACTTCTCCCTTATAACCGGGAAAATTGGTAGCACTAAAATATATTTTAACGATGAAGAATTAAATATCCCAGCAAACAGTAATAATGTAGGCTCACTATCATGCCAAATCAATGATAATCAAATTGATTGCGAATAATTGATATAATACAGTATGGATGGAAATCGAGTACAAATCGAAGAGATAAAAAATCGCTTGGATATAGTGAACGAACTTAGTAAATATGTTGAATTAAAACCAACAGGAAAAAACTTCTCTGGTATATGTCCATTTCATAGTGAAAAAACCCCTTCATTCATAGTAAGCCCAGAACTACAGAGATACAAATGTTTCGGATGTGGAGAATCTGGCGATATATTTAACTTCATACAACAAATTGAAAATATTGACTTTCCAGAAGCATTAGAGAAATTAGCAAAAGAGGCTGGTGTAGAACTTGTAAAACCACAGATTAACACACATATTGCCAAACTATACGAGATAAATAAACTAACAGCCAGATATTTCTATAAACAGCTTAAAAAAGACACAAAAGCTCTTAAATACGTAAGATC
>DOZG01000029.1:4954-5195 GCA_003518125.1 Patescibacteria group bacterium | reverse complement strand
AACCAATCGGTACATTCCTCTTCATGGGACCTACCGGTTTAGGAAAAACATATATATCGAAAATTGTATGTAAAGAATTCTTTGGGGAAAAGAATCAAATGATTAGAATTGATATGTCTGAATATCAAGATATAAACAGTATAGAAAAATTCCTAGGGAGTAGATCCTCTGAGTTCGGTAAAACCTCACTCTCTCTAATTGACCAAATTAAAAGTAATCCATACACAGTAGTACTTTTTGA
>DOZG01000029.1:4014-4867 GCA_003518125.1 Patescibacteria group bacterium | reverse complement strand
AATACAGGAGAAACCGTAGATTTTACAAATGCGATAATCATTTGTACAAGCAATATAGGTAGTAGAACATTACTAGAAACATTACAAAAGAGTAACTCTCTCTGGGAAGAAGCAAAAAATAAAGCATTAATTGAACTCCAACACAGTATTAGACCAGAACTACTCAACAGGTTTGATAAAGTAATTGTATTCCAACCGCACGGTTTGGAAAACCTAAGTAAAATAACAATACTACTACTTACAGAACTTGCAAAAAGATTAGGAAAGAAAAAATATATACTCCAATGGTCAGATCAGATTCCAATGTTAATTTCTAACAAAGCTAATATCCCTGGTATGGGTGCTAGACCATTAAAACGATATATTCAAGATAATATTGAAGGAAAGATCGCTCAAGAAATCCTTGAGGGTAACCTAAAGAGTGGGGATGAAATTCATATAAAAGAGGGATGGATTATATAATATATTGAATAAACCCTCTTATTTATATATAATCACAAAGTTTAACATTACAAATATAAACAATGGCAGCATTACCAAAAAGAAGAATTTCTAAAGGAAGAAAAAATAGAAGAAGAGCACAAGATGCCTTAAAGAGTGTTACCACTAACAAATGCCCTAAGTGTGGACATGCTAAAAGACCACATTTTGAATGTACATACTGTGGCTACTACGAAAAAACCGCTAAGAAAAGTAAATAGTTTTTTAAAAAAGAATAAATGAAAAAAGCAACTGACCCTAGACACCTATCAAGACAAATAGCCCTTCAAAGGCTTTTTGCATATGATTTTAATAAAACAAACATTAATCCTAATATTTCAGAATTTAATTCTAAAGAACTAGCAAATATCGA
>DOZG01000029.1:0-3943 GCA_003518125.1 Patescibacteria group bacterium | reverse complement strand
CAAATGAAATTAGTAGATATACAAATACTTAGAATAGCAATATTTGAAGGCTTTATCGGAAAAATCACACCACCCAAGGTAGCTATCGATGAAGCAATAGAATTAGCAAAAGAGTTTGGAGAAGAGGTAAATGGTAAGTTTGTGAATGGAGTACTGGGTGCAATATATGAGGAAAACAAGGAGGATAAAAATGATTAATAAAATTGCAAAAGAACTAGGGATTAAGTTTAATGATATCTCTTTACTTAAAACAGCACTAACTCACAGATCATACTTAAACGAACACCGCCAAGAGAAAGAAAATAATGAAAGATTAGAATTCCTTGGAGATGCAGTATTAGAATTAATTGTTTCCAACCATCTCTACAAAGAATACCCAAAAAGAGCAGAAGGAGAACTTACAAGTTTTAGATCTGCTATTGTACGAACAGAGAGTTTAGCAAATGCTTCTAGAGAACTTGGGTATGGGAAATATTTAAGAATGGCAAAAGGAGAAGAAGAATCTGGAGGTGGAAATAAAGATTACTTACTCGCAAACACCTTTGAAGCAGTACTCGGAGCAATATATGTGGACCAAGGATATAAAAAATGTGAAGATTTGGTTAAAAGGATTCTAATAAAAAAAATCCCAGAAATTGTTGAAAATCGTTCAGATATTGATAGTAAAACAAAAATACAGGAAATAGCACAGGCAGAATATAAGGTAACACCCACATACGACGTCATTGAAGAAAATGGCCCTGATCATAATAGAGAATTTTTAGTAGCTGTTAAACTAGATGATAAAATAATAGGGAAGGGGATGGGTAGCAGTAAACAAAAAGCAGAAGAAGAAGCAGCAACTAAAGGGTTAGAATATATAGAAAAGAGCTTGAATAAATAACTTTCATCTGTTAAAATCTCATCGTTATGCTAAAAATAAGACTAAAAAGAACAGGAAGAAGAAATCAACCACATTACAGAATAGTAGTAATGGAATCAGCTAGCCCAAGAAATGGAAAAACTGTTGAAGAGATTGGCTACTACAATCCTAGAACAAAACCTTCTACATTTGATATAGATGAAACAAAAGCTAAAGAATGGTTATCTAAAGGAGCTCAACCAACAGATACCATTAAACAATACTTTGTAAAACTTGGTTTAATTAAATCTCTCAAAAGAGGATCCACTAAACCGAACACCACTAAAGGCGTTAAGAAAGATAAAAAGGAGTAATCTTTCACATATCATTGATTTTAAATCCTTAGAGTTATAGAATATCCTAGGTGTATCTATTACACTGTGTTAAATTATTTACTTAAAACAATGAAAGAACTACTAGAGCACATCATCAAGTCAATAGTAAACAATCCAGATGAAGTCGCTATAGAAGAAAGAGAAAGTGTAGACTTTCCTGGCCTAACAATACTCTCAATAGAAGTTGCAGAAACAGATAAGGGTGTAGTTATTGGTAGGAAGGGTAGAACGATAAACTCTATTCGAGATATTATTACCATTAGTGCTATTAGAAATGATCAAAGAGTAAAGGTAATGTTAAAAGATGATAATAGAACTAAAAACACTAAGGAAAAGGAAGTTGATATGATATCTACAGACGATTTATAATCCTATTATTATAGGAATGAGTATAAGTAAAGTATAAAGCAACCACCAGGTGGTTGCTTTTTTATTATCCCTCTTCTTATTCATCTAGCTTACTTACTCTTAAAGAAAATATATCTATTACATCTGAAAAATTAGTATACGGTGTAAACGGTAAATAAAAATCTACTCTACCACTCCTCTCTGGAATATAATAACCTGCAAGATCAAAGTCCACAGACCACGTCTTTTCCCCTCCAGTCAAAGAAACATTCTTTAAAGTGACTAGATATGGAGAATACCCCTGTATATCCTCTAAAAAATCTAATATATCCTCATACCTACCAGAATAGGAAAGTGGACCACTAACACCCTGACCACCCCTTGTTTCAGTAGTATCACTACTTACATTAACATCACCTGCACTAATCTCTTTTGTACTCAAATGCTTCCTTTCTGCAAGAGTATCAATGTAGTAAACAAAATCAGACACTTTTAAAATATTAGGAATTATCTTTTTTGCAACTATTAAATCCTCCAATAACTCGCTATCATCAATCCCATTCAATTTACTCTCTAAAATATCCAACTTCCCTAACTTCTCATTCACCTCTTTTAATTCGGCTCTACTCTCATTCGCAGTACGAACCATTGGTACAAATACAAAAAGTGTAAGAAGAATTAATACGACTGCAGCAGAAAGAGGAATTATCAAATCAGATAATTTCAATTGACTCTTCTTAGCTCTTTTACTAAGACCAATTAATTCTTTCTTAATCTTTCTATTATCTAAATTGTTTTTAGCAATACCAACAGGCATTTAATTACCAATAAACTTAGATGTATTTAACTGTCCCCGAAAGGAAAATGACGCTCCTTTATCATTCTTTCCCACAGACTCTAAATTAATATTCTCAATATTCTCATCAATACCAAGTAAATACCAAAGCTTAGCAACAACAGCTAAGTCAGAAGTACTACCACTCATTTCAAAACTCAAGTCATTCCCAATGTCAAATGTTCGGATGGTAATATTCCCACTTCGATCAGTTACATTCAAGACATACTCTAAGATTTCTTTAGGTGAGAATACCCCCTTTTCAAGAAATTTATAAAGATCAGTCCTTGCCAGAATCTCACTATTAGATAATATCTTATCACTATACACTCCTAATTCAGCCTCTCCTTCATAAAGATCTTCCTTCGCACTATTAAGTTGTCGTTTAGATATTATATTAAAAAACACAACACCCAGTGAAAGTAAAACTAAAACAACTAAACTAATCATAGAGGAAATACTAAAAGAGATCTTTTTTTTCTCTTTCTTCACTTCTGCTTTAGATCGCTTAGGAATTAGATTTACACCCTCACCGGTATTTAAGAGTAATTTTTCCTCTTCAGTAAGTTGGGAATCTTTATCACCCTTAATCTTCTTCTCTACAATCTTTTCCTTTTTAGGAGATTTAACCTTAGATTTAGTTTTTGGTTTAATTTGAGCTTTCTTAGGCTTTTCTTTCTTAAGCTTTTCTTTTTTGGGTTCTTCTTCTACCTCAATGAAATTAGACAGAAAGGTTTTTTTCTGTTTTTTTTCGGGTTTCTTAATATTTTGTCTTTCTTCATTACTATTCATCTTTTAATGCTAATCCTATTGCTATAGAGTAAGAGGGACCACTCTTTGCGATAATGTCTTTAAATTTTGAATCTATAGATATATTTATCCATGGATTGGATATAGATGCGTTTACATGCAATGCTTTAGATATATATTCTGATAATCCTGGAAGTAGGGCTCCATCACCTGTTAAAAGATAATCTGTAGGGGCTGGAGCTAAGGTTTTATTCTTATAGAACTCTATACCTCTACTTACCTCAAGCATTATAGATTCTAGAATAGGGGAGAGAACTTGATGAATTTTCCCTTCTAATACACTTTCAGTAATACCGTAATTTCTTTTATACTCCTCAGCCTGTTTATACTCAAAATTAAATTTATTAATTATCGACTGTGTTAAGGAATCAGAACCTATTGATATACTTTGAGAGAATACTAGATATCCATCAAGCATAATACTCATGTCTGTACTATTCGCACCAAAGTCTAACATTACAACATGTTTCTGTTTAGTAGCTCTATACATAGCTCTTCCTAATGCTACAGATTCTGTTTCAATAGCTATTACATCTAAAGCTGCCATCTCAGCTATTGCGACATATATATCAATAATCTTGAGTGGTGCAGCTACAAGTAATACTCTTGGAGCATTTTTAGCTTCATTAAACCCTATTGGAACATAGCTCATTCTTACTTCCTCTATCGGTACAGGAATATACTGTTTGGCTTCATAGAATACTGCATCTTTTA
>DOZG01000063.1:737-7296 GCA_003518125.1 Patescibacteria group bacterium | reverse complement strand
ACTCTGGTTCTAGAAACACAGGAAGCGTTTCCACTCTATCTGCTCTTTGGTATGAATCTGGAAACTTTAATGGTACAGCCAATCATAGTCATACTATAACCTGGAGTGCAGCCAGTTCGAGTAACCTACCACCATATCTAACAACGATCTTTGCTAAAAGGAAGGCCTCACAAAGCACCTCCTTGGGATCAGAAGAAAGCCCAGTACCAGATGCACCTACTGCCCAAGCAGCGACCCCTACCTCTACCACTAGTATTACTTGGAATTTTACAGATAATTCGAGTGATGAACAGGGATTTAAGGTATATGACACCCTTGACGCTTTAAAGGTTACATGTGCATCACCTAATATATCTAGTTGTTTAGAATCAACTCTTTCTGAAAATACTCAATATACTCGTAAATTTACAGCATACAATGTGCATGGGGATAGTGAGTTCTCGGCTACGGCGACAGCATATACACTTATATCTACACCAAATATTGTAGGCTATTCATCCACAGTTGATACTGTAGATTTAACTGCCTCTACTGTTGCAAATATTCTATCTGGAAGTTCAGGATATTACTTTGATTGTACAGAAGCCAGTGGAGATAGTGGTATAAACGCATGGATTACAACTGATACGGATATCTCTACCGGCTTGGACAACAATACAGGGTATACATACCAAGTGAAAGCTAGAAATGGGGATGCAGTGGAAACAGGATACTCAGCTACACAAGAAGTATGGACAAAAGCAGTAGCACCAAACTTATCAGTATCAGATTTTACAGATACTACCATTATGCTTGGAGTAACAGGAGTGAATAATTTAGCACAAGGATCATCAGGGATATATTTTGAATGTGTAAGTGGTAGTTGCTCTGAAGGTATAGATACTTGGGTTGCAACCGATACAGACACTTCTATCAATCTAATTCCAAATACAGAGTATACATTCAAAGCAAAGGCTAGAAACTACGATTCAGTTGAGACAGCATATTCAGGCGAAGTATCAAAATATACAAAAGCAACACAACCAGCAATGTCATCAATTACAAGTGTATCTGAGAGTGGAATGACAGTGATAATTAATCCTTACAGTAATCCTTCCTCTACCCTATACGTAGTTGAAGAAGTCAACACCTCTAAATATATTACATTGACCGGAACACTAGATGTTGCTCCAGTATGGCTTACATATGCACAGTTAGGAGGGGCATCGGGAATAGCAGTGACTGGATTGGATAGTAATACGGAGTATACATTTAGAGTGAAAGCTAAGAATAGTGATGCTGTAGAGACTGGGTATTCCGCTCCGTTATCACAATACACGGTTTTAACTGCTCCAACATCTGTTACACTTACACCAGATACTGATACAGATACTACTATCGATTGGAGATTAATTACCACAGAAAGTGGTTATGATGGAATCAAGGTATATGATGAAAGTAATACATTAGTTAAAACGTGTATCGTGGCAAATGGTACTATGTGTCAAGAAAGTGGTTTAACTCCCAATACGTTATATACAAGGAAACTTACGATATACAGTACACATAGTGAGAGTGGGTACAGTAATACTTTATCTGTAAGAACCCATGCTCAAGATATATCAATTACTTCTTCCTCTGCTGTTAATGATTATGAAGTATCTTTAACTATAGACCTGGGTGATAATCCAGCTGGTACCAATATTCAAATATATGAAGATAATTTAAGCAAGTACTATGATGACACTCTTGGTGTATTAGTTGTTGGTGAATCACAATTTATTCCATCACAAAACACTATTACCATCTCTGGACTATCACCAAACACTGTATACACATTTAAAGTCAGAGCTATAGATGAAGAGAGTAATCCAACTACTTGGTCGGCTACTAATAATGTAAGGACACACGCAGAAATTCCTAATATTGTTACAACAACCCCTACATCAACTACCGCTGGGAGTATAACTATTGATATGGGAGACAATCCTGCAGGTACTAGAATTTCTATCTTTGAAACAGGTACTGAAAAATATCTATCATCAACCACAAATACATTAGAAGATAGTAAAGATGTTTTTGTATTAGTAGGTGACACTATTACTGTAAACAGTCTACTTCCGAACACATCGTACTCGTTTAAGGTAAAAGCTTACAATGAAGCAGATGTTGTAACTGAATTTTCAGATGAGGTAACTCTAACTACATTAATTCAAAGTCCAACAGTATCAACAACAAATATTACATCATCTACTGCAGATATAGTTATTTCAGATCTATCCAATATCACAGAGGGGAATAGTGGGGCATATGTAGAAGATATAGCTATTTGGAATCAGAGTTTAAATCAAACAGTTACTGGTTTAAATCCTAATTCGGTAAATACCTTTAGAGTAATGGCTAGAAATCAGAATAGTATTGAGACCTCATATGTATCTAGTAGTTCTGTTACAACCTTAGCAAATACTCCAGTAATCTCTACTGTTACTAAATTATCATCTACTACTGCTAGAGTATTTCTTAGTTTGAATGGGAATCCTAGTACAACCCAGATCGCTATTAGGGATCGTGTAAGTGGTTTGTATGTAAACACGAATGGTACACTTCAAACCTCACCGGTATGGCAGACATATACACAGTGGGGAGGTAGTAGTGGTAAATATATTACTGGTATAGATACTGTAAGACAATTAGGATTTGAGGCTAAGGCTAGGAATAGGGATAGTATAGAAACAGGTTTTAGTGATGCAGTATATATTGGAACTGGTGCTGTAATAGTGAATGCACCAGAAGATATTTCTTTAATTCTAAAAGAAGACACAGATTTAGATGTTACTGTTACAGGACTCTTGGGAGTACAGGATATACAGATTACCAAAGATGACTATTTACTATTGGATTTATCAGTATCTTTTGAAGAAGATAGAGACTGGAGCGATGTTGTTGTAGATGCTGATTTTGTAAATGGAAAAGCTGTAGTGAAAATGAATGAAGATCATGGTGTCACAGAGCCGTTTACTATGTATGTAGTGATGAAAGATAGTAATGCATTCCGAATATGTCCTCAAGCTACAACATTAGATGAAGTTAGTTCCAATTGTGTAGAGGGTGTACTTGTAAGTGATGATTTCCCACAGGAGGTTGATGTAGAAGGAGATACTGTTACCATATCTCAAGCAAAAATAGATGGAGTATATTATTGGATAGCAGATGGTTTAACTGGTACGGGTTGTATGGGGGAGATGATAGATCCAGAAGAGACTATCATAATAGATGAAGAAGAGATTATCATAATAGATGAAGAAGATAATATTTCCTCTGATTCTATATTAAATACCATCGTTGGAAAAGCAATTGGGATTGCTGAGGAAGCCGTACTTAGTAGTAGTGAGGTATTAGATAATACAATTATTGGTACATTGAATGAGGAACAGCTTACTAATGTTGTAAATACTACTACTACAGCAACTATTACTATTGGTGTTGCAACCACCGGTTTATCTCAAACTTTCTATCTATTACTTCATTTTATTAATGGTCTTTTGAATGCTCTTGGTTTTAGAAGAAAGAAGATACCGTTTGGATATGTATATGACTCTAAGAGTAAGAACCCTATACGAAATGCTGTAGTTAGAATATTTAAGGGGGGAAAGCTATTAGAAACAACAGTAACTGATTCTAATGGGATATTTGTATCTAAATTAGATAGTGGAAAGTATACAATTAAGGTTAAGAAGAATGGGTATGAATTTCCGTCTAGTTTAGTAAAGGGTAAAGATGACTATCCTCTTAAACATATTTATAAAGGTGGTGTATTGAAAAAATCTGATAATTTGGAGATAACGGTGAGTATACCACTTGATCCAAAAGAACTTAAAGATTGGAGAAGAGTATTAGTAATATTAAAGAGTGTTCTCTCTGTGTCATTTTCAATATTTAATTTAGTTCTTTTTGGGTTTGGTGTTTCAATGTTGATATATACATATTATAAATATCAGGATGCCTTCAATTTATATATTGTGTTATTGTATATACCAGCCCTTTATTTCTTATCAACATCCTTATTCAACCGTAAGTCTAAGTATGGTCAATTGGTTGATCCTAATGGTCGTCCTATCACAAATAAAGAGATATTGTTGGTTGAAAATGAGTTTGAGAATGTGGTTGATAAGAGAGTTACAGATAAGAAAGGGAAGTTTAGATTTGTTTGTAAGAAGGGTAAGTATTCTTTAACGATGGGTAAGGATGTGTTAGTTGAGAATATTGTGATTAAGAAAGATGGGAAATTGTTTGCAAAGAGAGTTGTTGTTGAATGATTCTTAATGCAGTATCTTGTATAGTTGAGGAAGTATAGTGTATTATTTACTATTACTTAATTACATACATTTATGGATTTAGTAAGGATAGGGATATTTGCAATATGTTGTGCATTATTGGGTGTTATAGGAGGCTTTGCTGCAAAAAGTTGGTTTTCTGGTCTCATATTAGGTGTTTTTGTATTCATAGGTTGGGTTTTGTGGAGATGGTTTAAGTCACAAACCTCTAATGAAGAACTAAAAGGTACCACTGAGGAGAAGAAAGAGTAAGGACGATTAGCTCAGCTGGTTAGAGCACCTCATTCACATTGAGGAAGTCACTGGTTCGAATCCGGTATCGTCCATTCATATCCTCTTGAGTGGTTTAAAAATTTCTTTCCTTTTTTCTTAATAATAAATAGAAAAGGGTGAGTACTAAGAGTGTGACATATACCACAACTTGATTTCTTACTACACTACCTATATCGGTAGATAGATATTTAAACAGTATAATCTGGAGTACCGTAACTAGAAGAAGTATAGATATATACCAGTATGAACCCTTTGAAAAGAAGAAGTTAGCTAGTAAAAAGGTAATTGCGTATAAAGACATACAAAATCCAAAGAGTATAAAGTAGGTTGATATCTCTGCATACTTACCCCCAAAGGCGAAATTAATGATTAGATCTTTGAATAGAAAGATTCCTACTGTCATACCAAATCCGATTAGAGAGGTAACTCCAATTGTAATTCCCAATGTTTTTAGTTCATCCCTCTTATTCCTCTGATTGGAAAGTCTTGCAAACATTACTGCTGCTATAGTAATTGAGGCAAAATATACAAGTTTACCAATAAGGGAAAGAGCAGCGTACTCTGCTCTAAATTGAGTAGGTACTAATATTAGATCTACTGTATATGGTACAGAAAGGAGTAGGAAACCAATCGTTATTAACAACAACTCCTTGAAATTAATTTTAATCTTTCTTTTATTTAACCTATTCGTCTTTATCAACGGTAGTATCACAATACAGCTTAAAAATGCAGGTAGTGAATTTGCAAGTATTAGTAAGTTAATATTACTTCCAATTTTAATTGCTAAATACCCTAGTACAAATTTAAAAACGGTCTCTACAAAAAGTATTAGGTTTACTGTAACTATTCTTTCTTTACCAAGTAGAATTCCCCTAGATATTGGAGTGATGAAGGCAAGGGTCAATGTAATTGCAAGGGAGGGTATTACATATTCAGGTATAGAAGCTGTATTTGCGATTAATGGAGTAAATATTAGAAAGATAATTCCAAAACCAATTCCCATTAGAGTAAATATTAGAAAAGATTTAACCTTAAATCTAGAGATATCTCCATCTTTACTCTCCCCTATACTCTTTGTAATTATACTCTGAATTGAAATGGTTGGTATTTGTATGAGGTAGATAAGACCAATTGCTGCAGCATATATACTAAATACTTCCTCTGAACTAAATCTAGCTAGACCAATGTTGAAAAGGTAGTTAAGAAGACCAATTACTCCACCAAATACGGTTGTAAGTAGTAGATGAATAATATACTTTTTTACCTTAGGACCAATTTTCATTAGAACTTCTCTTCAAAGTTATATATAATACAATACAATAACTTAAGGGATTCTGCCAAATGATTGAAATAATAATCGCGTTAGTAGCTGGAATATGTTTTGGTATTGGGATATTCTTTGTCCTAAAAGGAAATAGAAAAAAAGATAGTGAGATCATTACTCAAAACTTAGAAAACAATCTTAGACAGTTACTTCCATTAATGTTAAAAGAATCAAATGAATATTTAACATCTCTTGCAAAAGAGAAATTAGAATCAGAAACTAAACAGAGTAGATTAGATTTAGAGAATAAACGGAGTGAGATTACTAGGATTGTTAAAGAGTTAGAAGGGTATCTAAAAACCTCTGAAAAGGATCGTATTGATAGTATGTCTGCACTTAAGAATGCTGTAGAGGAGAGTAGGAAGATTACTAAGGAGCTTTCAGTTAATACTGAGGGTCTCAAGAAGGTATTAAGTAATAATCAGCTTAGAGGGCAATTTGGAGAACAGGTAGCAGATGATCTTTTACAGATGGCAGGTTTTGTACCTAATGTGGATTACTACTTTAATAAAGAACAGGCAGGTTCTGAAACTAGACCAGATTTTACGATATTACTTCCTGATAAGACAAAGATTAATGTAGACTCTAAATTCCCTTACAACAATCTACAGAGAATGACAGAGACAGAGGATAAGGAATTAAAAAAGAA
>DOZG01000063.1:0-718 GCA_003518125.1 Patescibacteria group bacterium | reverse complement strand
TATATTAATCCAGATGATAAGACAGTTGATTTTGTTATTCTTTTTATCCCCAACGAAATGATTTTTTCATATATATACGATAAGATGCCAGAGCTTTGGCAGGATGCTATGACTAAGAAAGTTATATTTGCTGGTCCTTTTAGTTTTACTGCAATACTTAGGATGATAAAACAATCTTATGAGAACTTTAGGGTACAGGCAAATATATACAATATCATTGGTCATGTTAAATCATTTGAGAAAGAGTTTAATAATTTCTCAGACTCATTCTTAAAGATTGGGGATAGAATAGGTTCATTACAAAAACAGTATGATACTGTAAGTACTACTAGATTTAATCAATTGATAAGAAGGGTCGATAAAGTAAAACAGGAAGGAATGATAGAGGAAAGTAACGAAAAGAAAACACTCTTAGATTTATAATATCCAATATCACTTTTTATCCTTCCCCCAAGCTAACATACCAATTAATACAAATCTTCCTATCTCAATCAGTGATATTAAACCCAGCATCTTGTCATATTTTTTCTTTTTGCATAAGTTCATATATGCAATTGTTGTGATAACTACAATGGCAATTCCTGCGAATGCGTTTACTATGAGTACAAAGAAATTTAGTATGGGTATTACTGTAAAGGGGGTTAGAAGAACAGGGGCTATAAAAAGTAGTACCAAAAGTGGATTTAACCCTGCGATTTCCAGTAGGAGATATCTATTT
>DOZG01000037.1:4166-4708 GCA_003518125.1 Patescibacteria group bacterium | reverse complement strand
ATCCTCAGAGATAGTATTATTAATCTATCTATTCTTCTCAATCATTGCTAGATAATCTTCCTTAGGCCTTAGACCAATCAATGTTTCTACGTGTTCTCCGTCCTTAAAAAGCATTATAGCTGGAATACTCATAATTTGAAAAGCTTGAGCTGTTTGAGGGTTTTCATCTACATTAAGCTTTCCGATTTTAATATCCTTAACTTCAGAACCAACCTCTTCAATTATTGGTCCAAGCATTATACAAGGAGCACACCAGGGAGCCCAGAAGTCTACTAGTACAAGTCCAGAAGCTGTTTCTTCTTTAAAACTGGTATCTGTTAGTATTGTTTCCATATTGATTTATGTAAGAAATAAGATATAGGATTGATTATTTTAATCTAAATAGACAATAGTGTATATATAAAGATGTGTCAATAAATTACTAGAGATTATTGTGAGAACAATTCTCTAATTGGGTTGGTGACAAAAGTAATATATGTATAAGCT
The DNA here is from genome assembly GCA_003518125.1 of Patescibacteria group bacterium. Lineage (GTDB taxonomy): Bacteria > Patescibacteriota > Dojkabacteria > SC72 > SC72 > UBA9296. Next base: position 4,222 of record DOZG01000037.1, on the reverse strand, counting down.
ATGTCAATAAATGTTAGTGTGTTTTCGATTTCATCGGTTTCTGGAAATTCAAAACC
>DOZG01000037.1:3797-4156 GCA_003518125.1 Patescibacteria group bacterium | reverse complement strand
TCAAATTTATCGGAGGTTGCTCCTAAGACTTGAGTATCTAAATACTGTTGTTGAAGTTGCAACTCAGGAAGAGTAAGTTCGTCCTCAGCTACATAGTAGACATGTTCATTAAAGGTGGCTAATACATTTGTTGCTCTTCCATCATTAGCTAATACTTGTGTTGTTGGGAGTATAGAAATATGCCCAGCTCCAGATGTTTTGCATCGAAAGAGAACATTTGCAAATATTCCAGACTCCTCAGTAAATCCGGGATTTGGAATACCTCCAGTTATTCGTGCAAACCCTAAGTCATTACGAACATCTTTTTGAATAAAAATATTTGCAAAGGAATCACCTACTAAAATATCTTGTATTTCAAC
>DOZG01000037.1:2316-3772 GCA_003518125.1 Patescibacteria group bacterium | reverse complement strand
CCAATCTTATAATTCCCATATTCAGGGATTCCAACAATTGCAGTTTTTTGTGTAGGAAGAATATAGTTGGAATTTTCAAGTAAGGTTTTTTCAATAAAAAGTACTCCTAAAGAAAATGTCGTGATTGTTATAATTACAAGGATATTTAAACAGATGATTTGTATTGGTTTCTCAACTTTGAATAATTTTCGTGTGGCACATTGGTGTTCCTTCATTCCTAACATACAGAATAGACATGGTTCTCTTTGGGGGTTTATTAAAAGGAGTAAAGGGTATGTCAATAAAAGGAAGGGGCCTAGTATGGCAAAAAGATGGACAACGACAAAAGATGTAAGTAGAAGTAAAATCAATCTTAACATATATGCTCCAACGTTTTTTTGTCTCATAGTTACAGCATCAATATATTAGAGTCCCACACTATCTATAAGATACAGTAAAATTGAGAAGTCGTAAAGGTTACAAATCAAGTCATCATTCAAATCACAGATTGGATTTTCTTCTGACATTGTCCAGGCATTTACCCAGGTTATAACAATACTGGGGATTTCATCAGATGTAAGTATTCCGTCCCCATTTTCATCAAAGATTTCTAGGAATTGATTCTTTGTTGGAGTTTCTATAACTTCATCTATCTGCTCTTCCTCTACTATAGGGCCGTTAGGGGTTTCTGGGGGTGGATATGGAATACATAGATGAGTATTAAAACTACAGGCAGGATCACAACTCAGAGTTCCTTCTTGGAAGTCAAGGGAATTACATGTTTGGTCATTAAGATTAATTCCTTCACACTCTTCACTTCCTTCTATAATACCATCTCCGCATAAGCTTAATTTTACAGATATTGATACAAAAGAAGTGGGAGCTTGGGCATAGGCAGAATTAAAGAAGATAAATAGTAAAAAAAAAGGTAATACTAGGACTAATATTTTAATGTTTATTTTTTGGGGCATAATATGTATTAATACTACTGCTCCTTTTTCTGTATAGATAAATCTATTTTGAAGAATTTCTTGAATAGAATCCATACCAGAGTGGCAGCTAAAATTGCTAGTAGGGCGGTTGAGTATGGAGTGTATTGATTATAAATTGATAGTATTCGGTAATATATACCCTCAAAAATATTAGATGGTGCTACAGTGAAGTAGAGTTTAGTAGCAGCCGCTATTCCAATGACGGATTCTCCAGTATCAAGGTTTTGAGTTGGCATACCTTCTATATATGCAAAGTAATCACCTGGGATAATATCATTGATAGGAAGAGTAACTTCCATTTGAACAGTTTGACCATCTCCTGGATCTAAATGGAAAACAAGTGGTGTAAAGGTAAACCATTCTTCAGGTGGTAAAAGTTCTGGTTGGTCTTGGTGATACGCAACCCCTATTGTATATTCTCCTGTTACATCTCCAGTATTAAGAACAGTTAATGGAGGAAGTGTATACTTCATTCCCTGTTTTAG
>DOZG01000037.1:0-2249 GCA_003518125.1 Patescibacteria group bacterium | reverse complement strand
TGATAATACAATATTAATGAACTTTTTCATTTATATATTTTTAAGATTAAGCTGCTTCTACCGCTTGTATTGTAACATTTGGAGACTGTTCTGTGAAGACTGCTGTTGTCGTAGGAGTTCCAATTTGTAAATCAAATATTTGATCAGCATCTTTAGCAATTCCACTTGCTAATGTTGTGTAACTCGTTGTCATTGCCGTCCATGTTGCTGTACCATCACAATCAGAAATACACCATTTATGGAAATATGTTTCACTTCCAGCAGTACCAGCTAATGCCCAGCTTAGTGTATCGACACCTTTTATATTGAAATCTTCAGCTACATTTCCATTATTATTTGCTGTTTGCGAGTCATCTACACCAGTAGTAGCATTGGTAGTGGTGTCTTTTGTTTGGCCTACTCCGACAGTTAAATATTCTACAGTACCGTCTGAAACAGTTAATGAAATACTTGTAGCTGTAACTGTTGCAGTAACAGTACCTTCCTCTGCAGCAAGAATATCTGTGGTAAATATTGCTAAAGCAATTACCATAGAGAGTATTGCTGGAATCCCTTTAAATATTATAGATTTATGCATATTGGGCAAATTTGAAATTTTAAATATTTGCATGTATATTTAAATACTCGCACATCTTATATTAAGTGTCAAGAAGATAAGAAGAATTAAGTATAATGACAAAGCCAATAGTATTAAAAATAATCATTCTTAGTATATTATTATCATGTGTAGTAGTTCTAACTAACGATTTGGGTAGTACCTCAGTATATGCAGCTAATGTATTAAGCAATCCGAGTTTTACGGGAGGGACAACAGGGTGGACCCTAAGTGGAGATGCGAATTATTATAGCCTTCTTTATGAAGATAGTGCAGGATCTGTTGGTGTTAATGTTCTTGGAAGAAAACAGACTGTGACCGGTACAATTCAACAAACCATATCTACATCCATAGTGGCAGGAAGTGCTGTAGATTTAAGCTTTTACCATCGCAGACATTGTGATAAAGATCCAGACAAACCTGGGGATGAAACCTGTGAGGATAATGAAATCTATGTACGTATGATATACAGTGGTTCCACTTACTATGAATGGTATGACGCAAGTACTGTTGGAAATGATTGGACATATGAATCTGTTGATATCTCTTCATACATTACAAGCACTGGGACATACACATTTGAAATATATCTCAACGTAAAAAGCGATAATGATGCGGATGCTGCAGCATCGGCTAATTTAGATAATATTAATCTTGATGTTATTCCTCCCAATATTACGACTTCTACAACAGGGACACAGATAAGTACAGTATCCGCAGATACAGCAGATTTCTATGTAGGAGGGGCGTTTACATTTGTAAGAAATACAGGAAGTACAACAGTAACAAGTATAACGATAAGTGAGACAGGGACAATAGCAGATACAGATATTAGTGGTTTAATACTGTACTACAAACAGGAGGCCACATGCTCAACAAGTATACCAGGAGACGCTACACAGTTTAATGCAACACCAGGGTCATTTAGTTCTGGTAGTTCAACAGTGACAGGTAGTATGAGTGTAGGAACTTCGCAGGTATGTATGTATGTAGAAGTGGATATAGGGTCAGGGGCATCTGTTGATGAGACTGTACTGATACAGATAACTAATCCATCCACACAGGTAACAGCATCTGCAGGTACAGTATCACCCGCTACTGCTGTTGCTATTAGCGAAACTACAACAATAGTTGTAGCCGTTTCTATATCAATTACGTCGGATGGTGTAGTGTCTTTTGGTACTCAAGATTTAAATACTACAGCTGATACAACAAGTGGTGACTTAAACGATATAGAGACCGTTAGTGTAGATTCTGGACCTGTAGATCTAGATGTTCGTAGTAGTACTTTTACAGATGGTGGTAATACTTGGACATATGCTAGTACTAATGGAGCTAATCAAATAAAGTTTGAGTTCTCCAAGGATGGTTCTGCATGGACTACCATACTACTAGCCGATACCTTATATGTCTTTGATACTAATGTTGCCCAGAGTGCTACTAGAGATTTGTATTTAAGGTTAACAACACCAACTACTACAGACTCATATTCTCAGTATAGTACGACTGTTACTATAGTCGCTTCCATTCCATAATGGGTATTGACCCATATCTTAATGTATGGTATATTGTATTGGGTTAATACCCATTATTAAATTATAATATATAAAAACATGAGAAGAAAGTTTTTTAAAAGAGGCTTTTTTGGTAGAGG
>DOZG01000057.1:8851-11402 GCA_003518125.1 Patescibacteria group bacterium | reverse complement strand
AACTTGGAGCGAGAGACGGGACTCGAACCCGCAACCCTCTGTTTGGAAAACAGATATTCTAACCAATTGAACTACTCTCGCATTAGTATATCAATAAATATTAAGAACTACTTAGATACAACCTTTTCTTTAAGTTCCTTCTTAGTAACAGGCACCTCTTTCTCAACCTCATCCGTAAGATATAGGTCTGTAGTATCTCCAACCTTCAAAGCCTTCTTACCCACCCTATTCCTTAAATAGTAAAGCTTAGCTCTTCTTACACTACCCCTTTTTACTACCTCAATCTTCTCTAATGTTGGAGTATGTAAAGGAACAATCTTCTCAACACCAATACCGTAAGAAACCTTCCTTACCGTTATATTCTTACCAACACCAGAACCCTTCTTAGATATCACTACCCCCTCAAAAACCTGTATCCTCTCCTTACTACCTTCCTTAATCTTCATATGCAATTTAACAGTATCACCAACTCTTACATCAGGTCTCTTCCTAAATTGACTTTCTTCAACAGTTTTTAACATTGTGCTATCCATTACTCTCTTCTATTTATTTAATATATCAAGTGAAATCTGTCACTTAGCGATGCAATTATAGAATAAAAATGGAAAATATGCCACAATGTATATATGATCATAAAACAAAAAGTACTCCTTGTAGTTCTAGATGGACTAGGAGTTGCCCCAAAAAGTAAAGGAAATGCTGTAGTATTAGCCAATCCAACTAATCTTTCCTCTCTTTGGAACACTAATCCACACACATACCTTCTAGCCTCTGGTCAAGCAGTAGGCCTACCAAAAAACGTAAAAGGGAATAGTGAGGTCGGACATCAAAATCTCGGCTCTGGACAAATTGTAAACCAAAATCTACTAAGAATAAATAAATCTATCCAAAGCGGAGCATTCTTTCACAGCACATCACTCTTTAATGGTTTAACTCATGCTCTACGTCATAATGGAAATATTCATATAATTGGGTTACTAAGTGATGGTTCTGTTCATAGCCATATTAACCATTTCATTGCCACTCTAAAGTATTTCAGTCAGTACAATTTTAAAAACAAAGTATTCTTTCATATATTTACAGATGGCAGAGATACACCTACAGATAAGGCAAAAGTCTTTTTGGATAAATTACAACTTCATATTAATGAGAAAGGATTAGGCGAAATAGCAACTATATGTGGTAGAAGATTCGGAATGGATAGGAACAGGACATGGGATAGAACTAAACTTGCATATGATCTAATTGTTAATGGTGTTGGGGAAAATTTTAATAACTATACAGAAGCTATTAACTCCTCATATGCTCAAGGTACTTCAGATGAATTCATACAGCCCAGTGTGATTGTTAAAACAAAAGTTAAACCGGGCGATGCTATATTCCATATGAACTTCAGGGCAGATAGAGCTTTACAACTTTCTCAAGCATTTCTTGATGCAAATTTCAAAGATTTCCAAAGAGATCTTATACCCAATATATATTTTGCAGCAATGGTTGAATATAGAAAAGGTTTTCCTGCTAATATATTAGTACCTAAACAGTATATATCCTTACCGATAGGAAGAATCATAAGCAGTAACGGACTTAAACAACTACGAATATCAGAATCTGAGAAATTCCCTCATGTAACATACTTCTTTAACGGAGGAGTCTCCGTCAGATACGATGATGAAGATAGGATAGAGATACCCTCTCCTTCAGTATCTCTTTACGACGAAAAACCAGAAATGTCTGCAGATAAGGTAACAGATATATTACTAAACCGAATTAATGCTGATTTATACGATTTTATACTTGTTAATTTCGCAAATCCAGATATGGTAGCACACACAGGTAACCTTGATGCATCCATTAAAGCAATACAAGTAGTTGATAAATATGTTATGGATTTAGTACGTACATTTACAAGTAGAGGAGGATGCGTAATTGTAACTGCAGACCATGGAAATGCTGAAGAATTAATAAATCTTGATACTGGAAAAGTAGATACTGAACATTCACTTAACCCTGTCCCTCTCATACTTGTTGGTACAAAGATATCACCACATGTACTACCATATGGTTCCCTAAGAGATGTAGCACCCACCATTCTACAACTAATGGGTATAGCACAACCGATAGAGATGACAGGAAAAAGTCTAATAGGAAACTATAACGCATTCTAAACTAAGACATCTCTTTTCTTCTGTACAATTTTATACAAAATATATCCAATTACAACCATAACACTAGCAATAATTACAAACTTCTCATACTCAGACAACCATACTCCAACTAATTCCCATTGTTCTCCTAAAAAATACCCACTAATAGCAAGTAAAGATGACCAAATAGTACTTCCCAGGAATGTATAGATTGAAAATTTAATAAACGATGTTTTAGCAACACCAGCTGGAAATGAGATTACTGTCCTAATTATAGGAATCAACCTTCCAAAAAACAATATACCACTCCCATACTTATCAAATACCTCAAAACCCTTCTTAACATCTCTTTCTTCAATAAAAAGATATTTTCCATACTTCTTCAAAAACTTATTTACAAATTCCTC
>DOZG01000057.1:6244-8748 GCA_003518125.1 Patescibacteria group bacterium | reverse complement strand
GGAAGTATTAACTCACTAGGGATCGGAGCAAAGAAACTTTCAATAAACATAGCTATACCCACTCCTAAATAACCAGTTGATTCGATAAGGTTTGTAAGCCAATTGATAATATTTTCGATCATGAATATACCTTTTAATTTACTGAAGATATTGTACCACACTATAACCAACCTCTATCTCATTCTCTTCGCAAAAACCAGAATTAACCTCCAACACATATCGATAAGAATCCCTAGAATATATCTGCGAACAGTATACTTCATCACACGGTTGTTGATCAGACTTAATATCCACAATAAACCCCTGAGCATCAATAAACATTATATCCAAAGAGAGAAACATATCCTTCATCCAAAATGGATGATTCACATTCCCATCGAAGATAAATAACATCCCATCATAATCTCCTAAATATCTTCTGGATGATAACCCTTCAGATCTTTCCTCTTCACTATCGGCAACCTCTACCATTACCTTTATCTTCAAACCATTAGGAATATATATCTCTACATAATCATTACCCTCCTGCTCATCACTCTCTCCACTACTCTCTTCACCTAAAATCGAATCCATAAGTCGCTCACTCTTACCATCCTTGTCGATCAACTTTACATCAAACAAATTAAACTTCTCCTGTACCAACAGAAATATACCTACAATTGTTCCAATATAAATTAATAATTTCAAATGATTATTCATCTATTCATGATATACTGAAACATATGAAAAAGAAAGTCTTTACAGGATTCTCTGGGGGGATAGATAGTGCAGTTTCTGCATATCTTCTAAAAAAGAAATACAATGTTACAGCAGTAATGTTTATAAACACCACAAACCAGGAATGCAACAAAATATCAGAAAAAGATGCAAAAACAGTTGCTGAATATATCGGTATTCCATTCAAAATCATAAATATTCAAAAAGAATTTAAAAATATGGTAATAGATCCATTCCTAAAATCCTACAAGAATGGAAAAACCCCAAACCCCTGTGTTCTTTGTAACACCCAATTTAAATTTGGATATTTTGCAGATTGGTGTTTTAAAAATGGAGCAGATCTAATAGCAACCGGACATTACTGCAAAAGTAAAGATGGAAAACTGTATAAAGGAAAAGATAGAAAGAAAGATCAATCATATTTCTTAAATGGAATATCCGAAGACACTCTCAAAAAAACCATATTTCCTATCGGTCATATGACTAAAAAGAAGGTAAGGAATATTGCAAAGAAAATTGGATTGCCCAACAGTAGTAAAAGAGATAGTCAAGAGATCTGTTTCATTGATACATCACTAAATGAATATTTAAATAAAAATATTAATAGTGAAAAAGGAGATATTGTTGATATTGATACTAACAAAATTGTTGGACAACATAATGGAATACACTCAGTAACACTTGGTCAAAGAAAGGGGGTTCTAATCGGTGGTGTAGATGAGCCATACTTTGTTGCTAAAAAAGAAATCACAACAAACAAAATATTTGTAGCAAAAGGTAAGTACAACAAACACCTTTGGAAAGATACTTTTGTACTAGAAGATTTCAATTTTATAAACAAGAAAAATATTGGCATAACGAAAGGATTAACTGCTACAGTTAGGTACAGAGCAAAAGAAATTAAATGTAGACCAGACTGGAGTAGTAATACAATACTACTAAACAAAAAAGTCTGGACACCCTCTATTGGACAAAGTTTGGTGTTGTATAAGAAAGATGAATGTATAGGAGGAGGTATAATTAAATACATTCGACAGTAATCTTTTTAAGATGATATAATGCTCTGCCCTAAACTTAAAAAACATATTCATGCAAGAGTTTAAGAAATATCTTAATCCGTTTTACAAGGATATACGTCAAGTACAGGATTTCTCAGATGTCAAATATAAAAATAAGGTTGAAGAATCTGAATACCCTTACTTAAAAAAGATTACAAAGATAAATGCACATAGCATTGAATGGCTTTTGCCTAGACTAGACAAACTTACAGAAGAGTTAGAGGATCAAATAAGAATCATAGAACAAGAAACAGGAGATGATAAAAAGGATGCTAAAAGTGTTTACAATCAAATATTAGCAGAAATACAAACTACAGTTGATAGAATAAATCAGGATTTAATAAAAGTAGACTCTCCATACTTTGGAAAGATTGTATTTTCTCCAAAAGATAGTAAAAGTAATAGAAAAATGTGCATCTATATCGGTAAATTCGCAGTAGTTGATAAAAAATCTCATTTACCATTAATTGTAGATTGGAGAGCACCAATTGCAAATATTTACTACCAAAATAGTGGTCCCACAAAAAATGTTGAATTTATAGCTCCTGCAGGTAAGAGGATTGGAGAACTGGAACAGAAAAGACAATTTGAAATATCTAGAGCAAGAATTCAAAATATATACGATGCAAAAACTGGAAATATTGCAGCTGATGCATTCCTACTAAGTCAACTTAGTAATCGAATTGGAAAGAAGTTAGCAGATATTGTATCTACAATACAAACTCAACA